>CAITZN010000424.1 GCA_903896915.1 uncultured bacterium | reverse complement strand
ATAATTTAATTTCTATTTTCCGATTAATCTTTCTGAATAACCACTTTTTTGTGGTAATGGAAATCTATATGCCATAAAATTGATATCAGGGCTTAATTGATAAAATTTTATTTCGTATTTTCAAATCTGGAATTGCTGCATAATAATGCATTTTGTCTAGTTATTAAAAACATCATTAACCATAGATTCCTTTTCAGAAAGTATTTGCTTTGAATTAGAATAAGTCTAGTCGCCGTTTTGATCGGCGTACTTATTATGTGTGAAAGGGTGAGTTATGAATTATAAAGACCATGATATTAAGTTAGGCATACAAAAAATTTTTACGATAGCTTCCACTGGTATTACAATTTACGAGGCAATGATTGGGGCAAACGCCATAGGTACTGCTCTCGCTGGTTCTGCTGCGGTTACTTGTTTGATGGGCGTAATGGATGAACTCTCCAAAAAGAAAGCTAATCCGTCAAGACCAGCAGACGTTCAATCAACATCAGCCTGTCAATATAAAGCCGAACCAAATAGTTAAGAGGTGGCTTGCGGAGTTGGGCGGGGTTGGGCTGTGGTGGACAGAAAAAGACCTTTTGGCATAATAATCAAATCTCCATCACGAAACGAGACTTCTTAATATCCTTTTGCTGAAGATTTTTTAAGGCTATGTGAGCCTCTTTCATTCCATGCTTGGCAGCAAGGCGGTACCATTTTACCGCCTCAGCATTATCTTTTATGACTCCTTTACCATTCTCGTAGGCCACTCCGAGATTAAACTCAGCCTCTTTCATTCCCTGATTGGCAGCAAGGCGATACCATTTCACCGCCTCAGCAGGGTCTTGTATGACTCCTTTACCACGAGCATACGCTACCCCAAGATTAAACTGAGCGGTTTTCTCCCCCTGATTGGCAGCAAGGCGATACCATTTCACTGCCTCAGCATAGTCTTGTATGACTCCTAGACCCTGATCATATGCATCACCGAGATTATTCTGAGCTGCTTTATTGCCCTGATTGGCAGCAAGGTGATACCATTTTACCGCCTCAGCATAGTCTTGTATGACTCCTTTACCACGAGCATACGCTAGCCCAAGATCAAATTGAGCGAATGTCTCTCCCTGATTGGCAGCAAGGCGATACCATTTTACCGCCTCAGCATAGTCTTGTAGAACTCCGTCACCATGATCGTACGCTACCCCAAGACTAGTCTGAGCAGTTTTCTCCCCCTGATTGGCAGCAAGGCGATACCATTTCACTGCCTCAGCATGGTCTTGTATGACTCCTAGACCCTGATCATATGCATCACCGAGATTATTCTGAGCTGCTTTATTGCCCTGATTGGCAGCAAAGCGATACCATTTTACAGCCTCAGCATGGTTTTGTATAACTCCGAGGCCCTGATCGTATGCATCACCGAGCTTATTCCATTTATTGATTGTCGAGTCGGAAATGGAGGGCGATTCAGAACCTTTTTTTAGAGACTGATTATTACTGCACGCATTAATCAGAAGAGGAAGTAGAGTTAATGTTGCAGTAATAAATGCTATAACCTGAGTTATATTTGGGAGTTTACCCCCCTCTTTTTTATGGTTTTTTTCTTCATCCATAAATAACTAAGGGCTACACTTTGTAAAGCTCTACTTAGAAAATTTTTTTCAGCTGATTAATAGACTAACCATTATGAAAATATTACCTTAGCTGTATGATAAAAAATCGTTTACAAAAAAAAGAGTAATGGATCGAATAATCTTTATCAACATGTTCCTTTTTCTTGTGCCTTGTTCAACAACCTCCAGAACTCGGTACTAAATCTCTGCTCGGCTTCAAACCATGCAAATAATCCGTAGCCCTTTGTGCATGGGACGCTGCCGTAAAAACCGCTCTCTTGTCGTTCTTCAATGCCTTCAACCATGACTCGATATAAGCAGAATGATCTTCTCGCTGCTCTGGGGTAATTTCAAGATCGGCACAAAGAAACGCTGCACCGATTTCAGCAACAAGTTCTTCCATTGCATAACCGGAATCCCCAAACCGCTTCTGGTCAAAACTCCGGTCAAGGCGTGACGGGTGCCGAGTCCAGTGCGTGATTTCATGGGCGGCGGTTGCATAGTAGCTTTCGGTATTTTTAAAAGCCTGTAGTTCCGGCATTTGAACAATGTCGTCCGCCATCCTATAGAACGCTCTGTTGCCGCCATGCTTAATGACGGCTCCGGTGCTGGCAACAAACTTTTCAACGGCCTCGATGCGCTCAAGCGCTGTGGCGTGTTTCGGTTCCGTTCTTGCGTAATAATGAGCGGGAAGGTTTTCAATCTGCTCCACGTTGAACACGGTGTAGCCCTTCATAAAAGGGATATGCTTTTCTACATCTTCGCCCTTCTCGTCTTGAACGGTCTTGGTCATTCGATCGGCAAAAACCACAAGGGAACCATGTTCGCCTTTGCGGACATTGGCGCATAGTTGCTTGGCCTGATTGAAGGTCATCCAGATTGGCGCAACATAGCCGTTTTCCATAGCGGAAGCCCAAAGCATGAGAACATTGACGCCCTGATAGCGTTCTCCGGTTGATCGCAACGGTCGGGACACTGGACCCGCTTTATGTCCGGCTTGCCACGGTTGATGCCAGGTCAAATTGCCGCGTTCAAGATCGGCAATAATCTTATTGGTCACCCTACTATAAACGTCCTGTTTCTCGTCCATCTGCGCCGCCTTTCCCGATGAGGGAAAATTGTACGCAACGGACGTTTGGCGTCAAGAGGGCTGCGACGTTCAACCTCTGCCCTGTTGGATGCCCTGCGGGTTAAACCCTTACTGGCAAGCTTCCATTGAAAGCGAGGCAACGACACTTTCACTGCATGGCAAACCCTGACCGTCTGCGCCCCGCCTCTTCTTCTTCCTATTGCCCGCCCTGCTGCTTTGGCTTCTCGTATCCGGCCTCCGCTCGTGCCTGAGCGGAAGCCTGTCATCGTTCCCGTTCGCGCTCTTCGTCGTCGCGTGTCCGCCCTGCCCCTCCTTGCCGTCCGCGCTGCTGATCGGACTGCTCCCGTAGGGCTTCTCTTGCCGCCTTGCGCTGCTGGGTAGCGGTCTGCTCGGTGTTCGCGTTTTTCGTTTCTCTGGCTTCTTCGCGGGCGTCCCTTACGCTTTGCATCTTTTGCCAAAAATCGCGGCGGCTGCCGCTGACATTCTGCTCTTCCTGCTGCTTTTCTTGTTTTCTTTCTTCCTGCCTTTCTAACTTTTTTTCTGGTTTCTGCTGCGGCTCTTTCTGTTGCTGCGCCGGAGCCACGCCCTGAACGTGAGCCTTTGTTTCCTGCTGCTTTTCGGGGTGTTTCTTGGCTTCCTCTTTTTCCTTATAGGCTTGCGCCCTCAGAGCTTTCTTCTCTGCCCGATCTTGTCGGTTTAGCTTTAATTTCGCGTACCACGCTTTTTCTTCCTCCCATACCTTCTCTTTTTTCCTCCGGCGCTTTTCTTCGATGTACCATAGGGCATCTTTCTGCACACTCACCATATCGGCTTTGGAATAAAGCGTTGTTAGCTTCGTCTCCCGCTTTTTTTTGGCAAGGGCTCTTTTGCGTTCTTTTTCTTCTTTTTGGAGACGCTTCCGTTCTTTTTCTGCAAGCTTTTCTTTCTCAATCGCGGCTTTGGCAAGCGCTTCTTCCCATTCCCTTTCCTTTTTATCGCTCTTGATGCCGTGACCTCGATCTTGCTGCATCTCCTTGGCTTCGGCAACGCTCGGCAAGGCTTCGCGGTCTATATCCGATAATCGTTCGCGTACTTGGGCGGCCTTGCTGCCTGTCAAACGGGCGGGGCTATAGGTTCCACCTAATTCATCAACAATGACGTAATCGCGGCGGTCTCCTGCCGCTAAAAGATAGCCTCGGTCGTCAAGAGCGGTAACAAAGGCTTTTCCGCTGTCGGATTGCTCCCAACATTCGCGGACTGCCGCCTTGACCTCCTGCGGCTTCTCGTCATGGCGGATGGCCTGTTGCTCTTCGTCTCGGGATAATTTTCCCTTTTGTTTTTCAGACGATAGCTCCCGCAACCCAAACTCTTTTTCGAGTTCTCGCGCAAGGTCGGTGCATTTGTGTTTGTAATAGTGAAGCTCGGCGGCCTTCTCCTGCTCGTGGTCGATGCGGTTCCAGACGACATGAAGATGCTCTTGCCCTTCCAAGGTATGCGCCACAATAACGCGCTCATGCCCTGTCAGTTCTAACTTCTCTTCCAGACGGTTGACGCTTTCAAGAAACTGATCGCGGGTTAACTGCTCGTCTTTCCCTGCCCTGATCTGAACATGAAATAACGGCTTTTCGCATTGCGTCCCTGTGGCGCTATGCTCAAAATCGGCAAGAATATCCTGAAGCCTGTCGCCCTGCTCATAGCCGTTGGCTTCCCATACCTCGATGCGCTCGTTTTTCTCCTTGTTCTTTTCAAAGCACCCTTCGCTTAACAGGTAACTCCCAAGGCTGCTGCCGTTTGTCCTGATATTGCCTTTGACGATCACCGCTTCCTCGCCTCCCGAAGCAATTGAAGCGTTTCAAGATGCTCCTTCAAGGCTTGGCGAAGTTGCTCTGGATCGAGGGGAAAATTCAGGTTCGACGCATGGGCGATTTGGTTGATGTTGTTCCCGATGCGCCGCATTTCAGCTATGGCGCGTTCAAGAATTTGACTATCAACGGGGGGACGCCGTTTCGTTCTTGGCGTCACCCTGCCAAGGCTGCAAGCGCGCAAATAGCCTCCTGCGCTTAACCCTGCCGCTACCGCTTTTTCGTTGATCTCAACGTACTCTTCTGGCGTTACGGCGGTGCGTATGCTCTTGGTTCGTGTCCGGTTTTGGCTCTTGCTCATAGCCGCCCCTGATAGGTTTTTCTTCTCTTTTCTTTCTTTCTCTTGCGCCGTGGTCGGTAGACACTTAGGCGCACATTCTCGGGGGGTACACGGGGGGATTTTCCCCCCTGTCAAGTCTTGGGCGTGGAACACGCCCACAACTTGCTACTCTTTCTGATTCTCTTAAAATATACTATATTAACCATATAATATCAAACAAATACAATGCCTTAGCGAATCACTTTATTAACAAAATAACGGGGGGTTCATGCATCCAAACGAGGAAATTAAACCGCAACACGCTCGCAAGTTGATCTTGTTTTTCAAGGTACTCTGGGGGCTCATTACCCTTATCATCGCCTACAGATTTCTCGCTGATTTTTTGACCATTTTTCGCAGTGGCTTGTTCGAGGCTGCTCCCCAAGTTTACCTCTCGTTCGTCTTCGGTTTTTGGGGACTGGTCGGGGCGGCTGGCCTTTTTTCCCTTCGCTTCGATACGCGACAATGGATGATCGCGCACCCCGCTTTTGGATGGGTTCGCAAAAGGTGGTTTCTCGGCTCTATCTCGCTTGGCCTTTTTGTCGGGCGTTTCGCGGTTGCGGCGGCGGCAATGGGTATCATCTATGTGGAGAGTGGATTTACCCGTTTCTTGATCTATGTTTTTGCGGCTCCCGTCTTACAGTTCTTCGTTGGTCTCATTACGGCTGTTGTCCTGCTGGCCTTACTAAGTGCAGCGTTTATGCTCTTCATAAGCTGGCCTATTACCATCTTTCAGCAAGTCGCCCAGTTTGAAAGGACGTGGGTTATGTATCGTCAATCAAAGGATGGATTGACGGGCTATATGGTTCGCTTTGCGTATTGGCTCTCTGAAACTGAACCGCCTGAACCGTTGCCAAATGAGGCTCACGGTGCTCGGTTTGCGACGCCGGAAGAAAAAATCAGTCTGATTAATGCTGGACGACAGGCCAAGCATGGGGCGGTGTTCGGGCATTTCTCGGATGTACCGATGCTCCTGCATACGGAAAAGCATGTGCTGGTCATGGCCTCAACGCGAAGCGGCAAGGGCGTCACCATCATCATCCCGCACTTGCTCCGCTATGCTGGCTCGGCCTTTGTTCTTGACCCTAAAGGCGAAAACGCCCGTGCAACGGGGCGGCATCGCGCAACGCTCAATAACAAGGTGCATTATCTCGATCCTTTCGGCATTTCCGGCAAGCCACAAGCGCGATTTAATCCGCTGTCCCGTTTTACCCTGGAAAACATGGAAGCGGAAAGCAAGGCGCTTGCCGCTGCTCTGGTCATGGGACAACAAGGCGGGGTGCGCGATCACTGGACAGCAAGCGCACAACAATTGCTTGCAACAATTATTCTCTATGTGTTCACGTCACCGGAGATTCCTGCGGAAGAAAAAGATCTTCCAACAATGCGCCGGATACTCCTGAGAGATGTTCCTGAAGTCTTGAATACTATGCTGACAAGTATCTCTGGCGACGGACTGCTTTCTTCCCTTGCGGCCTCCTTCATTGATACTCCACCAAAAGAATTCGGTTCAATTCTTTCGACGGCGCAACGGGAAACGGAAATTCTCGACAACCCCTATATTGCGGCTTGTCTCTCGGCCTCCGGTAAAGGCAAGGAAGTGGATTTTGCCGACTGGAAAAAGAAAACCATGACGGTTTACCTCTGCCTGTCGGCTCCCAAGTTTCCGGTCTTCAACCGCTGGTTGCGGCTGGTGCTGACCGCCGCCCTTGATGAAATGACCGACACCCTTCACCCCCCTGCCCTGCCTGTCTGCTTCATGCTCGATGAACTGGCAACCCTTGGGCACCTCTCGATTGTGGAAAATGCGGTTGGCCTGTCGGCTGGTTATGGAGTGCAGTTGTTCACGGTGTTTCAAGATATTGCGCAAATGAAAGACCTTTATCGTGGTCGCTGGGCGTCCTTTATTGGCAATGCTGGGGTGCGTGCCTTGTTCAATCTTGATGATTACGATACCGCAAAATACTGGTCGGATTTTATCGGCGGTCATATTGTCCAGTCTACCAATCAGCAACAAGACGTTTACGGTTTCGCCAAAAGCCAGAGCGTTGGCGAAACCATGCGACCTTTGATTTCGCCGTCTGACATTATGCTCAATTATTCCCAAGGCAAAATGCTGGTGCTGCCGCAAGGTTCCCGCCCGATTGAAACGGATAGGATTGCGTATTTTGCCGACAAGGAGTTGCAAGGCTTATGGGATGATCCGCGTGTAACTGGCTCGAAAAAATCTTGACATTTTGGCGCTAAAATCGCCCTTTTATTCTCATGGACGAAGAACTGGAACAATTCAAAACGGACATTAACCTGACCGAATTCGCGGCAAGTCGGGGCTATGGCCTCGACACCCGCGAAAGCTCGCGCAACTCGGCGGTGATGCGGCACCCTGACGGCGATAAAATCATTGTTGCCAAGAATGAGGCAAACGCCAACTGGATATTTTTTAGCGTCCGTAATGATCGGGACAACGGCACGATCATCGACTTTTTGCAAAAACGTGGCGGCGGAAGTCTGGGGCGTGTCCGGCAAAAACTGCGGGACTGGATCGGATCTCCCCGCCCTGCCCTGCCGATTGCATCTTATGTTCTGGACTTGTTACCGATAACGCGGGATCGGGCGGCGGTCATGGCGGAATGGGAAAGGGCAAGGGCGTGTTTCGCCCTGCCCTACCTGACGGCAAGAGGAATTGGGACGCCGGCGATGGTGTTGCCTCGGTTTGCTGGCTGTGTTCGGGTTGATGCCCGAAACAATGCCTTGTTTCCGCATTTTGATCGGCAAGGGCTGTGCGGGTTTGAGATTAAAAACAAGGATTTTACAGGATTTGCGGCGGGGGGAAACAAGGGGCTTTGGTACAGTGCATCGGCGGCAACGGATCAATGGTTGGTGCTGGTGGAAAGCGCCATTGATGCCTATTCATTTCATCTGCTGCATAGCTGGGAAAATGCGCGGTATATGTCCACGGGCGGCGCTCTCAATCCTCAACAACCGGAACTCCTGCGGGGGGCGATTGAAAAATTGCCGGATGGCGCCGGTGTCGTCCTTGGCTTTGATCGGGACGAAGGCGGCGACAAGTTAGCCGACGAAGTGAAAAATTTTGCCCCTGCGGGGCACAATCTTCGCCGGATGGTGCCGGATGCAGGAACGGGAAAGGATTGGAACGAGATGTTAAAAAATAGCCTCGCTGAATAGAAAAGCGCGGGCAATAGGAAAAAGAATTACTGCCCCGTATCCTGAATATTACTTGCCTCTGCTTTAACCATTTTATATCTGTGTATATGATGGTGCTTATGCTTATGATACTTATGCGATTTATAAGGCTTTACGTGTTGAATGGGAGGTGTATAAACAGGTATAGGAGTGGGTGGTGTTGGGCTAAGCCAGAACCATAACAGCAAACCCAATAACAGGATACCTAAGCCTGCGCTTGCTTCACCCTCAAGTCCTTTGAGCATTGTTTCAGTACCCTCTTCGGACATTTTTTTGCCCCACCAAGCATTACTGCCAACACGCATTTCCTTAGAAGGGATATGACTTAAACTTCCTGACGTAAAATCATCATCAACACTACCAAAGAGAGTGTGTATTTTACCATCATCAGACATAGAATATCGCCATTTTGATAAGCTATTATGTGTGATAGCAGTGATACAGATTACTGCCTCAGAAGAATAAATACGTAATTAAATTACAAAACAACAACCCTAATAATAGGAAAAAGAAATCCGATCCATTCTCTTCCCTATTGCCCGACAATGGCAAAGCCAGAATTATCCAATGATTGTATTTAAAATCTTGTTTCCAACCTGACCGATTACATATTGCCTCTATCTTCTTTCGATTTTTTTGAAATCCCTGCCTTTTCAACGAGTTATCCACACTTCACCATCAATCAGCTATATGGATTTTATTATATGAAATAGATATATGGATATGGGTGGTGGCGATATCACATAAAAAAGAGACTTAAGTGGTGGCGATATCACATGGCTTGGTGGTGGCGATGTCACGTTGATAACTTCCCTTTTCCCTTACTTTTTCCCCATTCCCCATTTTTTGGCAAACCCAAGAAAAGCCGCTTGATAGTTTTTTGGCTGTTCCTTGCCTGTGAGCCAAGCGTCGAAGTCGCTTTGACAGGCGTAAATATCCAGACGGGGGCAAATCTCTCTAAATTGCTCCGTGGTGCGTTCTGTGAGGCTGGCCGCCGTAGGGGTAGCGGAAATTGGTTTAGGCTCTTCTGTGGCGATCCTACGGCCTTTGGTGGCTGTTTTAATCGGGGGATGGGAGGGACTAAGCAGGAGTCCGCCCGTTACCTGTTTGATTTTTGCCTCTGGATAGACCGCCAACACCTGTTTCGTAGCTAATAAAAACTCTCTTTTGAAGTTTTGATAGTTGCTGTATTCCTGCCCGAATTGTTCCTTGAACGAGACGAAGGGAACCCTGACAGCATTTTCGAGTTCGTGCAGTCGTCTCGCAAGGAAGGCGTAAACGTCAAGGGCAAGGGCGGAATGTGAAAGAGCGCCGATTGCGCGAGGATCGAGCGGGACGGCATGGGCTAACAGGCTGTCAAAATAATCTCTGGAAAGGGTCAATTCCCCAGGCCATAAACTCGTTTGATGGTCGTTGTTGCTTATCCATGCCCGAAACTCTTTGATGGGTCTGGCGTTGATCGTAACGGCCTCGTTGTGGGTCGTAAAACCAAGGCTTAACTCGGTGGCGGCAAGCGCCATCATCTGTTTCTTGAAAAGGCTGTAGGTTCTGCCGTCCTGATCGGGCAGTCCTATCCGACGAAGGAAGTCGGCACAACTCCGCCCGATTTCAATTTGCGGGTTTTGCGTCCGTATGGCTTCGCCGTTGATATGGATGAGGGCAAGGCGGGGTTTCGGGCCGTAAGGAAGCGGTTGTTCAACCCATTTGTTGCCGTCCCATAACTCCCCTGCTTTAACCCGAATGGATGCGTTCTTAAAGTTACGTTCAAAAACGCGGCCTTCGGTCTTTTTGCGTGGCAAGCCAACCTGACACAAAATGCCATGCTGATATTCGATCTCGGCGGCCTCGTCCAACTGGATATTGGCGGCGGCTTCGATGATACGGCGGTGTATGGGCGTGAGGTCTTTCAATCGCTCATCCTTTTTGGCAGTTATTTCAAGCCGTGTTTTTCTTCCCACGCTTCCAAGGCTTCGCGCAAGAGTTCATTCAGTTTCAGATCCTTGTTGGCTGCATGTTGCCGGAAACGGCGACGAAAGGCAGCATCAACCTTAAAATTCAACGGTGATGTTGGCGCCGTTACGACTGGCGGCTCATGGTGTCTGCCTTTGGCGTCGGCTGGCGCTGCTGCCTTGCCTTTGATGGCAACCAAAGAGGATGATAAAGTGGCGGCTTTCTTATTCATGGTTTCTTCCCTTCTTCTTATCGTTTTTTATGGTTTTCTTTAATTCGTGCTTTCACGAAAGACCAAAGCGCAACGGCTTCGGCGGCGCTCCGCCCTTTCGGGTCGATTTCAAGAACGGTGCGCCCGTCGATCATCGAGGCGGCGAAGTCCACGCGGTCGTGAATGATCGAGGAAGCGACAACGCCATGTTCAGACAGTGACGCCATAGCCTGAACGGTCAAGCGGCTGTTCGGCTTGGCTTGGGTAACGACAAAGGCAAACGGCCTATTCTCTCCGGCGGCAAGTTCTACCGTCCGGCCTACGGCTCGAAGATCGTGAGGGCTGGGGCGGGTCGGAATAAGAACGAAGTCGGCTAAAGCGACAACGGCGCGGATGGATTCCGTAATGGCTGGGGGCGTGTCGATAAAGGCATAAGCAAACCCTGCCTGATCGAGTGCTTTCAGCTTGTCGGCAAGTTCTTTCAGGGTCGAGGGCGCAAAGGCTGGGGTTTCGCTCTGGCGGCAATTCCACCAAGCAACAAGCGATTCCTGCGGGTCGGTGTCGATCATGACACAAGGGCTATCGCCAGCCAGTTCAGCGGCAACGGCAAGGTGGGCGGCGAGGGTAGTCTTCCCTGCCCCGCCTTTTTGACTTGCGAGAACAATGGTTTTCATTTTTCGTTCTTTCGCTCTTTCTTGCTTTCGTTATCAACAGATAGTTCGCTTTCGCTTTTTCTTATCAGGAAAGATACAGGATAGAAAACAAAAAAGCACGATTCTTTTTCTGCGCCTAGGGGCATATTCACCCTCTCCGGCAGACGTTGGCGTTCAACCTTTCTCGGCCTGACGCCCCCCAAGGGCTTGCATGAGTTCCTTCACTTGGGTTTGTAATGCCTCAACCGTTCCGCGCAACTTGGCTGCATCCTCTCGGCTTGTATCGCGTTCATTTCGCATTTGCTCGGTCTGCTGCTCGTAACGGGCACGTTCTTCCTCGATCAACGCCAGACGCTCGGACACTTGCGCCAATTTGACGGCTTGGGTCTGGTGGTCGGTCTGGATTTCGGCAAGGCGGGATTCCAGACCTTCGGCGGTCGCCTTGGCTTCGTCCAGCTTGGTTTCTAAATCCTCGACGGTTTGTGATGCGTCGGCTAATTCGCGCTCGGCCTCTTCACGATGCTCGCTTGCACTGCGGAGAACGTCGGCAACGCGACGTTCTGCCGCCCTCACTGCTTTATCGTTCACCTCAATGGCAAGCGCCGTCAGGCGCTCCGCAAGCGCTTTGTTGACGGAGGCCATTGCTTCTGCCACTTCAAGGGGAAGTTCTGCGACAGGCTCGGCCTTGGTTTCTACTTGGCTTTGGAGGTGTTCATCCCAAACTTGCTTGAGGCGGGCAGGGCTGCCGCCGCCTACCTTCTGGCGCAAGGCAAAGCCTGTGATGTTACGCCCGACGGCTTGCAGTTCCTGACCCGCTTTGATGATCTCTTCTGGCGTGAATTCGACTGGACGCATGGCGGTTTTGTTTGATTTTTGAAGAAAGATATAAAGAAAGAAACAAAGAAATAAACTAATAAACAAACCAATTTTTACCCAAAAAGAAAAAGCGCCCAAGCGTTTAGCCTGGGCGCTTTCCTTGGTTTAATACTCGCTCGGCAAGTGGATGGTATTGTTGCAGAAATACAGGCTGATTTCCTCAAGCGGGAAGTCGGTGAATTCGATCTTCTTGCGGAAAACGATGTTGCCGTTGCCGTCGTCGCAGGTGAGTATCGCCGTATGCTGATCGAAATTAACCGCGAGTTTCCATAGCTGGAATTCTTCGCCCGCAACACGCTTGTTATGATGCTGCGCCAAAGCGATTTCATCAAGAAGCCAATAAGCGCCGCCTGTGTCGGCAACGTATTTTGCGCCGTCGGTGAAAAGTACGCTGCGGTTGATGCCGTGGCGATACCAGTGCTCGGAACCTGTGAATTGCCGCAGCTCGTCCTTGGTCAATGTTTTCGTGGTTATCATGATGGTTTCTTCCTTTCAGTTTTGGTTGCATCGTTGCGATGCAACCTTGCTGTCGGCGAGACTGGGGGTAGCAAGTGCAAGGGCGATTGGGGGGGAGGGGGATCACCCAACCTGCACAAGCCGAAGGCTCTTGCCGTAGGCGCCGGAAGGTTGGGGACACCCCCCCCAATCGGGCGAAGCCTTTACCCTTGCGCGCGCGAGGGGTGAAACCCCTTAGGCTTGCGAAAGGGGGCGTTACCGCAAGGCCGAGACTTCTTCAGGCTCGGTGAGCGAAGCGAATAGCACCCGCTCTGCCGGCTTCGGCGGATTCGTCCCTGCTACGCTGTGGCTACTGGTTTAACGATAGAAAGAAGGGAAGAAAGACAGAAAGAAAGAATTACTTAAAAAACGATAATTGGATTTGCAGAAACAGAAGAAAGGCAATAGGGAAAAGAAAATGGTGTCATAGCCCTAACTCGCTATGCGAACCAAGGCGCACCAATTCAAGAACGGCGTCGTCTATTTTCCGGTAGATCAAAATAAGATCAGGCCGGATGTGACAATCACGGCAATCATTCAACGTCCCGATCAGCGCATGATCGACGGCATTAGGGGGCAAAGCCTTGTCCTCTACCAACAGACCAAGAATATCCTTCAAGAGAGCATCAAGTTTCTTGCCGTGTATCCCTGATTTCTCGCGGCGATAGTCACGTTTGAAGCGGCTGGTATATTTAATCGTCCGCATTTAGACCCTGAAACAATCCATCCAAAGAAGCGGCTGTAGTGAGTTCTCCACGGCGGGCGGCTTTAATGGCCTCAATCGTTTCTGCATTGGGAATAAGCGGCTCAAAAGGCAATGCCTTTTCAGCAACAACCCGTTTCAACATAAGCCTTACGGCATCGGACACGGAAAGCCCTATGGAAGCCAGTACAGCAGAAGCCTCGGCCTTCGTTGCGGCGTCAATCCTTGCCCTGACAACTGAATTTTCAATCATATCAATACCCTCCTTTTGTAGCTACAATGTAGCGCAACGATGAGCAAAACGCAATTATTGTTGGACGGCAGGGCAGGGGAGTGGCGAGGACAACCAAAAATCCCCATACAATTAAAAGGCAGAAAAGCAGATAACAAGAAAGCACTAATTATTAATTCTAAAGCAAGAGCAAATAAGCGTGTGCCCGTTGAGCGTCAAATTCTTGAACGTGCCATAGCTGAACTGCGGCGCATCGGCAACAACATCAACCAAATCGCCCATGCCTTAAACATGAACCAACCGACAAATTCCGAACAGCTTCACCATGTTTTGCAGGAACACGTCAAAACGCTTCATTTGCTTCGGGAGGCAAAAAAAGAAGAGAAATAAAAATGTAATTGTTATGCGATTATGTAAATTACTGTTACGATGTATTAATTCAGAATATTGTTTTTCCTTATCAATAAAATTACTTTTTGTATGCCACTCAAACGTCTTTGTCCGTTGATTGAGGAACATCAATCAGAATTAAAAAAATGGCGTAACGTTGCCTTTTTTATAGTCTCGGTTGGTGTTTTTTTTATTGTGTTAAAATTGCTTGTTAACATTGAGTGGTTGCAAGAAAATTTTATAATAATTATTGCTTCATTGATCCTTTCACTTTTACTAAATCTCTTTTTTCGTAATAAAATTGATAATGATAATCAAATCCAAGATTTAGATAATGCAAAAAATATCATCTTTAAACGGGATGTACGATTAAAAGAAGCTGTATGTAATTTACATACTACTTTTTCAAATTTTAAAACTCCTGAAGGAAAAGATTTATTGACAGATGAACAAATATTCTTTTTATCATCTACAGATCTTTTTGTTGAAAAAGCACAAGCGGTATTG
Source organism: uncultured bacterium (assembly GCA_903896915.1). GTDB lineage: Bacteria > Desulfobacterota > Desulfobulbia > Desulfobulbales > Desulfobulbaceae > Desulfobulbus. The sequence continues at coordinate 2,422 of CAITZN010000424.1, read as the reverse complement.
ACACGACGAGGTAAGTTTTTAATCCGTGCTGGAGTTGTTACTATGGTCGGCGCTTTTTTTCTTCTAACAATGGGTTTTGCTATCGCTATTTTTAGTCAGAATCCTCATTTTCAAAATATAGCAGAAAATGTTTTTCAACGAATGGATTCATCTGATAAGGATAAAAAAACTGTTCAAAAAAATACTAATGCTCCTGCAACTACTCAGCCTTTTGCAAATTCTACAGAAGCGTATTTACAATCACAAAATGACTCTACGAGCAGATGGCAAGTCCTTATATTCTCACTGTTTAAGACGCTCGGAATTACTGCATACATATATGTATCTGTTAAGCTATTAATATCTCTTTCTAGATCGTTTTTCCACGAAGGATTAAGCCTTTTTGAAAGAAGACATGCTCTTAGATTTGGTCGTATGTACATTTATTTGAAAAAAGGAGTAGTAAGTGAAAAGTGGTTAGAAACATTTTTTCAGTGGAACAAAGAGACTAAAACATCATTTTTAGATATGAAACCAGAAGTAGTAACAGAAACGTTGCTACATAAATTATTTGGGGTGTTTTCAGATGTAGGACACGCTGCGAAGAACACTAAAATCAATACTGGTTTTTAAAATAAAAAAGCATTTATCAACAATTATGGATTATGAAATTAATTTTTAAACCAAAATAATTATGTCAGCAGATTATATTTTATACGTTACAGATAGAGCACCTATTTCACTAACTTTAATAAAAAAGCCAATTGAAATAGGCTATTATAATGAATCAAAACATATATTAAAGGTTGAGACAGATAATGGGATAGTCTTAGTTTCCGCATCCAAATTTATTGCATTAATACCGGACGAATAAGTAGTATGAAAGTAATTATTTGGCAGTGACAAACGGGCATACAATAACGTAGTATCGCGGTCATAACTTCATATTGTACGAGGAGAAATTTATGACCAAATCGATTAAATCGTGTTCTTTTTTATCCAGCCTTTTTGTCTTTTCCGCCCTCCAAGTATCAGCACCAGCATATGCTGATATTCCTTTTTTTGAGTGGATCAATGATGATTTTCCGCAATATGTTATTAAACAAGATAGAATTCATGCTCAAGTAGAGCACTTTCTCTTCGTGGTGGATGGGGAGGCAAGCCAGATGCTTTCAAAGTCCAAGAAAAAAGACCTTGGGCGAATACAAAGCAAAAAAATGGTTGTTGGAATTGATACTGTTCGAGTAGAAATGACCTATCTCGGAGAAAAGTGCGGAACGAAACAGGGTTTGGAAATTATAAGAAATAGCAGAACACTGAATATATTTAGGAAGTGTCAGATAACTTTGCCTGCACCTAGATAAAGCCTAACCAGACAAAATGAATTCTTTTGTCCAGTTTCCCGCCGCCGGAAGCCCGCAAACCCCTGATTTTGTTAGAGGCTAAAAAGGCAAATACTGGACAAAACGATTAGTTTTCATCATTCGTGCCCTAAATATCCCCGCCGGAGGCAGACCGCAGCGAAGCGGCGGGGATGTACCCCGCCAGTTTTGAGGCTTGCGAGGTTATCACTAAAAAACTCTGCGCCGTGTTTGATAGAGGACACGGTGCAAGAAAGAAATTAGATCAGGGGAAATACTTTACTCTGTAAAACTATAGACTTAACTCCAAGTCGCTTTCTTTACATTCCTGTAACTTACCGTTAGGTAACCCGCTATAATCTCCAGAAGCGTTTTCAAACATGATTTGATAATCCATATCTTTATTTTCAAACGGAATAACACCCTGATTGAGAAGAAAAGTCCCAATAGGAAGAGGGCTATTGAGGCTATGGTCAGCCGGTTGATCTTTAGTGCCAGCAATTATAGCTTTTTTACCAAACCATAATACGAGGTCCTTGATTTTAAACTTCATTCCTTTTTGATTTATTATTGAAAAATAAAAACAGTGAACATATTAAGTGCTTTTTTAAAAAAAGGAAAAAATCATTCGTGCTTTAAATATCCCCGCCGGAGGCAAACCGCAGCGAAGCGGCGGTCGTTGGTTTTCTTACTACAGGATAGAGACGTGAATTTTTTTCCCCAGTGCTTCGGCATAGTGATGCAGCGTAGAAAGCCTAATATCTTCAGAATGGTTTTCAATTCTTGAGATTGCCGATTTCTTAGTATTCAGCTTATCGGCCAGAGCTTCCTGTGTAAGCCCTGCGTTTTTTCTCGCTTCTTTCAACGCCACTCCGATCTTGAACTCTTCGTATCCTTTATCAAAGGTTTTAGCAAATTCAGGGTCACGGCTTTTCCGCTTAGCAATAGCGCGTTGTAAGTCATCCATATTGTTTCCTCCTGAGATAGTCTTTCTTTCTTTTTTCAGCCAGTTCGATTTCTTCTGACGGGGTTTTCTGGGTTTTCTTTGCAAACCCATTTGTAAGAATCACCAAATTTCCATT
>CAITZN010000423.1 GCA_903896915.1 uncultured bacterium | reverse complement strand
GGATTGAATATATCAATATTCCATATGTCCTTGATATCAAGACCGAAGTTGAGATATATCGCGGTATTTTCGGCCATCATATCGAAGAGAGCTTCCTGCCTCGAGTACTCCATAATTTTGCCAGGGTGATCGTTGCGACCCGCTTACGAACGAAATCCGATGCCATGCTCGAGTGGATTCAGAATGCGGAAAAATATGAACTCTACTGCGACAAGAATCTGCAACTGCTGAAAATGGAGATTTATACCGGGCATATTCCTGCCTGGCTGGAGGAGGAAGAGGTGGAGCGGTTTACCTCCAAGCGGCGTCTCAAGATTATCGCCGAATCGGAGCAGGATGGCTGGAAGGGGCTTTCCGGACGTGATTCCATCCGGATGTTCAATGAGTTTTATTCCACCTACGAGCGGGAAGACAAATTGATCGACATGTCCATGCTCGGTAAATTTTTCCGGAAATATTGCAAGAAAGACAAGGAGATGTTGCCCATTGGTTTCCTTGACTCATTGGTGCGGATGTACAACTATTCGGTTTTGCAGTCGGTCAAGGAGTCCCTCTACTATTACAATGAGGAACAGATTTCCAGGGACATTCAGAACTATATGTTTGCGGTCAACTTTGAACCGGGAACTGTGGAGACCTGCCGATTCACCAAGGAAAAGTTGGAAATCAATGAGGCCTTCTTTCAGCGGATCGAATCCCGTCTGATGGTGAAACCTGCTGATGCCGTTGCCTTTCGCAACAGTGTGCAGAAGTCCTATACCACCAGCGCTCTCACCCAGGAAATCCTGCGCGACAACCTGGATATCACCGAAACCTCACTCTACCTCCACCTCTATGAACGCTATATCCATACGCTCAAAGACAAGGTTTTAGAGCCTTTTGCGGAGAATGAAAATTTTCGCAGGGCCGTGAAGGAGTTCGATCAGGAGTCGTTTAAGAGTTATGACAAAAAAATACAAAGCGATGTCAGTTTTATGATGGCGAATCTTCGTAAAAAATTTGGTTATTCCCGCCAGGGCGCCAAGGAGATTTGCATCTACGTCATCGACAACAACCTTGCCAAGATCTTCGCCGGCCAGTTGACCCTTGGGCAATCGTCTTCTAACCAAGATGACCCTGCGCAATGGGTAACCTGAACCTGGAATCCGCCGGGAGGCAGACAGTTCTCTCACTTCGTTGCTGAAGCAATTCGTTGTTTCTGGATTGCACACTATTGCATTGTGAGGAGGTGTTGTGGATGGCGCTTAGACAGGAGGGGTGGTGATTGCAGGTAATGGCCACTGCAAATGACCATTACCTGCTTCTAGAGGTTGAAAAAAAGATTATTATGGTGCGACGGGAGTTACACGGGTGTCAATTGTCCATCTCTTTTGTGCTGGTTTGAATCCCCCCAAGGTTTTGAGGCCGCCATAAATTTCTGGCTGCCCCGCGTACCGCAGGCCAATTTCGGAATAAGGGAACATAGCCTTTACATCGAGGAACATGCCGTCGGCAAAGCTGTAGCCTCCCCCTGCTGCGCCCTGGATATCGTTGCTCCCGTAAAAACCGAGAAGTTCCGCTGTGCCGTTAAACTTGTTGAAGACCTCAATAAAGATGTTGCCTTCCAACCCATACACTTGGTTGCCTGCATCTTTCACCGTGGTAGTGAGAACGGTATCAATGTAACGGGTATAATTGTCGTCCTGAATATTGGCATACTGGCAGGTCAGGCCAACACGGATTCTCGAAGGATCGAAAGAGGGAAATTTCGAGTTGATGGCGAATGGGACTTGAATGACCGCACCAGCCCTGAGTTCATTGTCGTTGGCGTGGGCGGATTGCGTCGTGAGGGCACAGGCAAGCCCGACCAAGGCGCTACAGAGGATCGGTTTGCAAAGGTTTGTTTGATTATTCGTTCGTTTCATATCATTCTCCTGATAATAGGTATTGCTTGTATAAACCTGCATACTGCAAGGGAAGCATTTTTTTGTAACTTTTTCAACAACATCTTGGCAAAATTGAGGTTCCTGGAAGCATAAAATTGCTTTTTCCGACAAAGCAATCACTGCTTTCTGCCGACTGTCGCAAGCGACCTACGCCGTCCCGTTGCGACACCTCCCCTGACGGGTCTGTGAAAAGCTGTTGACGGTTTTCAGTCGATTATCTATTAGTCTCCTTTTCGTCCAGTTCTGGAATCAGGTGGTTCGGGAAGAATCTCGTATTATGTAGCGGCAGTCGAGCTGATTTAAGGAGCACCGCAGATGCAGGGTTTTGTTCAGGTGTATACCGGTGACGGCAAGGGCAAGACCACAGCGGCCCTTGGCCTGGCCCTGCGCGCCGTTGGTGCCGGGCTTAAGGTCTACATCGGTCAGTTCATCAAGAATGCCGACTACAGCGAAATTTCAGCCTTGCAACGATTTGCCGACAGCATCACCATCGAACAGTTTGGCCGGGGCTGTTTTATCCTCACCGAACCCTGTCAGGCGGATAAGGATGCCGCCCGTCGGGCGCTGACAGCGATTGGCGATGTGCTGACAGCCGGGGTCTATGATCTGGTCATTGCCGATGAGGCCAATGTGGCGGTTGCCTTGGGCTTGATCAGCGAAGACGATCTTCTGGCTTTGATCGACCGGAGACCGCCGCAGGTGGAGCTGGTGCTCACCGGCCGGGGGGCGCCGCCTTTAGTGATTGCGCGTGCCGATCTGGTGACCGAGATGCGGCTGGTGAAGCACTATTATGATCGGGGTATTCTGGCCCGCAAGGGAATTGAAGGGTAAACAACAAGGGGCAACGATGCCCAAGGTGTGCGGTCGTCCGCTCTGGACGCGTGTACCGGAGGAAAATATGTCAGAGAAAGCAGCCTGTCTGGCGGTGCTGGGCACCGGCTCGGACGTGGGCAAGAGTATCGTCGCCACCGCCCTGTGCCGGATTTTCGCCAATCGGGGTATCCGCGTGGCGCCGTTCAAGGCCCAGAATATGTCGAACAACTCCGGGGTGACGCCCGAGGGGGCGGAGATGGGACGCGCCCAGATCGTCCAGGCTGAAGCGGCCAGGGTTCCTCCCCATTGCGACATGAACCCGGTACTCTTGAAGCCGGTCAGCGATATGGGCTCGCAGGTGGTGCTTAACGGAAAAGCCTGGATGGAGGCCTCGGCCCAGGCGTATTACACCAAAAAGGAATACCTGTTCGCCGAGAGCTGTGCGGCCTTGGATCGACTGCGCCAAGATTGCGATCTTGTGGTCATGGAGGGGGCTGGGTCGTGTGCCGAGGTCAATCTGATGGAAGGCGACATCGTCAACCTGCGGGCCGCCGCTTATGCCGGAGCGCCGGTGATCCTGGTGGCCGATATCGACCGCGGCGGAGTTTTTGCCCAAATTGTCGGCACCCTGGCCTGCCTGTCGCCTGCGCAACAGGCACAGATCAAGGGGTTTGTCATCAATCGTTTTCGCGGCGATATCGCCCTGTTCAAGAAAGGGATCGACTGGATCGAGCAGCACACCGGCAAGCCGGTCTACGGCGTCTTGCCCTGGTACAAACATTTTCATATCGAGGCTGAGGATGCGGTGGTGATCGAAAATGCTCGGCCCTTCATGCCGACTGCTGCCTCCGATCCGGCCATTGCGGTCATCCGTCTGCCCCATATCTCCAATTTTACTGATTTCGATCCCCTGGCCAAGCTTGCGGGCTGCCAACTGGTCTATCTGCAACAACCTCAGGATTTGGACCAGTGCCGAGCGGTCATTATCCCAGGCTCGAAAAGCACCTGCAGCGATCTGCAGTGGTTGGAAACGAGTGGCTGGCGCGACCGACTCCTGCGTTATGCCGCCTCTGGCGGCCATATCCTCGGGATCTGCGGCGGCTATCAGATGCTGGGGACGCAGGTGCATGATCCCGACGGCATCGAAGGCGTACCCGGCGCCACAACAGGCTTGGGCCTGCTGCCGGTGGCAACCGTGCTGAAGGCACCCAAGACTACGACACTCACCGATTTTGCCTGGGACGGCATCCCCGGCAAGGGCTACGAGATCCACATGGGGCAGACTCAGGCACCGTCAGGTCGGGCCCTGGTCGCGGTGCAAAGCCGCAACGGCCAGACCTGCGAGGATAGCGACGGCTGTATCAGTGAGAATGGCAGGGTCATCGGCACCTACATGCACGGGCTGTTCGACGCCCCGGCTATCACCCAGCACTGGCTGGCTGGTATCGGGCTCGGTGCCATCGCGGTTGACCAGATGCATGGTCCGGCGGCCCGCGATCAGGCCTATGATCAACTGGCCGAGCACGCGGCCCAACATCTCGATATCCAGGCGATCACGAACTTGCTGCCGTCCAACCTGCAGGAGACGTGCCGATGATCCAGGGGCACGGAGGCAACATCGTTGCGGTGGCTGAGCAGTTGGGCTGCCGGCCGGATGAGATTATTGATATGAGCAGCAACATCAATCCGCTCGGGACTATGCCCGGAGTGATCGAGCATCTGAGGAGTCGCCTCGACCGGATCAGGGTCCTGCCCGAGGTCGACGGCCGGGCAGCGGTGCGAGCCATTGCCGCCCTGCTCGGGGTGGAGGAACAGCGGGTTCTGGCCGGAGGCGGTACCACCCAGTTCATCTACTCGGCCTGCGCAGCACTCAAATCGAAGCGGGTGCTGATTGTCGGGCCGACCTATGCTGACTATATCGACGGCTGCCGGGTGCATGATATCGAGCCCGAGTTTTTTCTGGCAGAACCGAACACCGGATTTGAACCGGATCTGGAGCGGCTGGCCGCGGCGCTTGCCGGCATCGACACGGTTTTTCTCTGTAATCCCAACAACCCCACCGGGCAGTTGATGCCGCATGCCGCTCTGCTCGACCTGTGCCGCACCCACCCTCAGACCCGTTTCATCATTGATGAATCCTACCTACCCTTTGTGCCGGCGGAACAGGATGCGAGCATGAGCCGTTGCGGCCTTGACAACGTCATCGTCCTCTGGTCGGTTTCGAAAATCTTCGGCATGCCAGGTCTGCGGGCCGGTTTTCTGGTGGCCAACCCGCCGATCGTCGAGCGGTTCCGCCGTTACATGCAACCCTGGTGCGTCAACAGCCTGGCCCAGGAGGCGGTCTGTTTCCTCGGCGACAACCAGACGGCCGTTGCCGCCTTTATCGAGCAGACCCGCACCTGTCTTGCCCAGGAGGGTGGCTTGTTCCGCGAACGTCTGCAGCCCGGACGGCTGACCCTCTACCCGAGTTGCACCTCTTATTTTCTCATCGGCCTGCCGGAGGACCGAACTGCAACCGTGGTTTGCCAATCTCTGGCCGAGCAGCGGTTCCTGATTCGCAACTGCGCCAATTTTCATGGCCTGAGCGAGCAGTATATCCGGGTGGCTCTCAAGGATGCGGCCACCAATGAGGCGGTCGCCCGTCACCTGCTGGCCGCTGTCGGCACAACTTCCGAGGTTTGATCATGTCGGCAACCCTATCAACAATCCTCCCCTGGCTCGCCCTGCCTACCGCTTTTGCCCTGGATGCAATGGTGGGTGATCCCCGCTGGCTTCCTCATCCGGTCCGCTGGATGGGCCGGGCCATCGAGGTGGCGGAGCCCTTTTTTCGCAAGCACTGCAAAAAAGAATTTGTTGCCGGTGGCCTCTTTGCTGTCTCCCTCATCCTCGGGTGCTGGGCCCTCTCGGCCCTCATCATCGGGTTGGCCTACCGGGTGCATGGTCTTCTTGGTTTTATGGTCGAAACCGTGCTGCTCTTCTACTGCCTGTCGGCACGATCGCTTTCGCAGGCGGGCATGGAGATCCACCAGCTGCTGGCGAGCGGCGAGGTTGATCAGGCGCGAACGCAGGTGGCCATGATTGTTGGCCGTGATGTCGAGCGCTATCAAGCCGACGATATTGCTCGGGCCACCGTGGAAACCGTGGCCGAAAACGTGGTGGACGGAGTGCTGTCACCGCTTTTTTTCGCCGCCATCGGTGGGGCGCCCCTGGCTCTGGCTTACAAGATGATCAATACCCTGGACTCCATGGTGGGCTACAAGAATCCGCGCTATCTCCTTTTTGGCCGAGCGGCGGCTCGGATTGACGATGTAGCCAACTTCCTTCCCGCCCGATTGGCCGTGCCGATTATTGCCCTGGCTAGCCTCATCCTTACTGGCCTTTCCAGCCGACGCGCTCTGGTCACCGCCTGGCACGAAGGTACGCATCATGCCAGTCCCAACGCCGGCTATCCGGAAGCCGCCTTTGCCGGTGCCCTGGGGGTGCAATTGAACGGTCCCAACTTTTACCACGGAGTCCTGGTCGAAAAACCCTTCATCGGGGTGGGTTTGGGGGATGTCCGGCTGCACCATATTGAACAGGCCTGCCTCCTGATGACCACCACCGCACTTCTTGGCTGTCTGGCCGGTTGGTTGGTGTCGTTGGCCTGCCATATGTAGCCGCCTCAGCCGCCCTTGCATGTGCCGCAAGGTACCCCTCTGTGGTGGTTTCCCACACTGCGAACCCCTCGGTTCGTGCAGGCAGAGGACTGAAAATGATTGACGAAAGCAGTGTTTTTCCCCTTTAATGCGTATATGAGAGAAATGCTGGAGATTGCGGCAAAGACACCTCTACGCCGTCAGTTGGTATTTTCCGGAGCCATCCAACGCTCTCCATCCCCTTCCTGAAACTGCCTATGAACCTCTTGAATAGTCTCCATAAAACTCTGATTTGGAACATGATCGGTATTGCGGTTTTGTCCGTCGGTCTGGTTGGCTCGTTGTGGGTATTCCAGGAATATAGCAAGTTCGAGACTGAATCGCGCCATCTGAAGGCAGAATATGTTGCCAATCAGAAGGCGTTGATCAAGCAAGAGGTTGATAGGGTCATTGATTATATCGAGTACCAGCGTTCTACTACTGAGAAAGCCCTCAAGGATCAGATCAAAGACCAAGTCTATCAAGCGTATGCTGTTGTCGAAAACATCTACAACCAATACCAGGGGAGCAGGAGCGAAGAGGAAATTAAAGGCATGATCAGAGAGGCTCTTCGGCCGGTTCGATTTTATGACGGACGCGGTTATTTTTTTATCTACGACATGCAGGGCAACAATGTGCTCCTGCCGTTCTCGCCGCAACTCGAGGGCCAGAATCTCTGGGATCTGCAGGACAGCAAGGGGTTATATACCATCCGCCGGATGATAGAGATGCTTCGGGAAAAGGGTGAAGGGTTTCTTAATTGGCACTGGTATAGACCAGGTGATGCTGAAAAAATGTCCGAAAAGATTGGATACAGTAAATATTTTAAGCCCCTGGACTGGTGGGTCGGTACGGGCGAGTATATCGGGGATGTCGAGGAAGAGATTCAGCGGCAGACTCTGGCCCGCATCAACACCATCAGATTCGACAACGATAACTACATCTTTGTTTATGATTTCGAGGCCAAGACCCTGGCCCACTATAAACCGGAAAATATAGGAGTGAATCAGTGGAATTTTAAGGATCCCAACGGGGTCCCTGTATTGCAAGAGCTGATCCTTCACAGTCAACAGGATAAAGGCTATTTTCTCGAATATGTAGGGACTATTCGTCCGGCAACCGGACAGCCTGCCCCTAAGATAGCCTATGCCAGGGCCATCAAGGAGTGGCGCTGGATGGTCGGCGCCGGTGTCTATGTCGATGAGATCAATGCGGTTCTGGCGCAGAAACGGGCGGCCCTGTCCATGAAAATCAAACAAGATCTTGGCGTGATCGTGGCCATTCTGCTGTTTTGTATTGTGCTCATTGCGCTGGTTTCCCGTTATGTCACCGCAAAGATAGCCAGCAATATGCAGGGATTCAACGCATTCTTTGCCCGAGCGGCCACCGGTACCTCCATGGTCGACGATCGGGCTATCCATTTTTCCGAATTCAAGGAGCTGGCGCTGGCTGCCAATCAGATGGTCGACGAGCGCAACAGGGCGACGGCTGCCATCGAAGATCTGGAGCAGCAGCTGAACCGCAGCCGCAAGATGGAGGCCCTGGGAATGCTTGCCGGGGGCGTGGCCCACGATCTTAACAATGTTCTGGCTGCCATCGTCGGCTATCCTGAGCTCATTTTGGCCAGCATGGCCCCGGAAAACCCGCAGCGTCGCTATATCGTAGCCGTGCGCGATTCAGGGCTGAAGGCCAGCGAGATCGTTCAGGACCTGTTGACCCTGGCCCGTCAGGGTGTGTCCCAGCCGGTGGTGTTGGATCTCAATACGCTGGTCGAGCGTTATCTTGCTTCGCCCGAGTACATCAAGTTGCACACCAACAACCCGGATATCAAAGAAGAGGTACGGCTGGCGTCTGATCTGCTGCGCATCAAGGGGTCGTCAGTCCACCTGCAGAAAACGGTCATGAACCTGATCGTCAATGCCTACGAGGCCCAGCCCCACGGCGGTGTCCTTTGCGTAACCACTGAAAATCGTTATATCGATCAACCGTTACCCGGCTATGAGCAGATAGTGGAGGGCGAGTATGCGGTCCTGACTGTTGCGGACGAGGGCACCGGTATTTCCAAGGCCGATCTTGAGCATATCTTTGAACCGTTTTTTTCCAAGAAGACCCTAGGGCGGAGTGGTACCGGTCTGGGCATGACGGTTGTCTGGGGCACGGTGCAGGACCATAAAGGCTACATTACCGTTTCTACAGCCGAGGGGCGTGGGGCCTTGTTCGAGCTCTATTTTCCGGCAACCCGCGAGGAAATGGCCCAGGAAAACCCGGAAATCAGTCTGGCCGATTACCAGGGCTGCGGGCAGACCCTGCTGGTGGTTGACGATATCCTTGAACAACGGGAACTGGCCAAGGCCATGCTTGACCGGTTGGGCTATGCCACCAGCATCGCGGCCAGCGGCGAAGAGGCTTTGGCGTATCTGGCCTGCCAGCAGGTGGATTTGCTTCTACTGGATATGATCATGGCACCGGGCATAGATGGCCTTACGACTTATCAGCAGGCACTTCTCCTCAACCCGCAGCAGAAGGCGATCATTGTCAGCGGGTATGCCGAGACTGACCGTGTTCAGGCGGCCATGGATCTGGGGGCCAGGCGGTATGTCAAGAAACCCTATACCCTCACCGGCCTGGCCGTTGCCGTGCAGGAAGCCCTGCAATCCCCGCACGGGAAGGCGTGAAACCAGAACGTCAAGCACTTCGCCCCACGGACTTCTGTACAGAAGAGAAGAGCACCGCCGAACCCTACCAACGAAATAAACACCTTATAACAGCGTCACAGTGGTACAGTCAGAGTGATACATCTCGGCAGCTGAGAATCAACCTGTTTGTACTCTGGGAGGCACGCATGGAAATAAATCGTGATCTGAGCCAAATGATGAAAGGTATCTGCCCACGTTGTCCAACGGGTTCAAGGAAAGATTTACGAATGGAACACGAGCCAGATAAATGGTCAATCACCTGTACCCGATGCGGATTTCGTGTGGAGCATCTCTTGCCCTTTCCCCAAAAGAAAGGGAAGGCATGAGTGCTTCCTGATGAAGAGAATGTATAGTCGTAAGGATGTACGCAAAGGAGACGGCTATGAGTAAAGTTAATCAGGGCGTCAGGGAGATGTTTAAGGAAAAGCAAGATTGGATGGACAAAAGGCTGAGGCCATTAAACAGGCCGCAAAACCCACCGACCCTGAATCGTCCTGCTGCTGATCGGAAAGAAGAATCCCTCCGTATTGAAACAGACGGCAAGAATCAAGGAGAAATTTGATAGGCGTTTCTCCCAATCTAACCTTTCAGCTCGTCCGCTAAGATTGGACGAGCTGCCTCCCCTTAGGTTGAACGCATCATTTACGCACCATTGTTTGCGCTTTCCACGTATCTGTGATGTGTCCTTTGCTCAGCCAGTTCTGGCAGGAACGCGAACCATAAGACGGATTGCTCCAAACCCAAGACCAAACACGGCAATTGTACCGATCAGGCCAGCTAGACTGGTCGAAACATTTTCTGAGGCAATGCTTTCGATTTTGTATTCAGGAAACAAAGATTTCGTCCAAACAACCTTGTCCTTAGACCCTGCTTCCATAAATCCTTTTTCTTCAGCCACCTTCTCAAGCCCATCTGGTGATTTAGACGCAAACGGGCTGCCCACCACTGCCAGCATGATGGCCACGGCTAGCCCCGCTCCCGCCAAACTCCAGGCACTCTTACTCGATTTGCTTGGCTGTGTTGTCTTGTCCAGTTTTGCCCATATGGGAACGATGTCCGGTCGAGCCACGACGACGGCAGTAAGGACCGCCACAGTAATCATGGCTTCACCTATACCGATGATCGCATGTGTGCCGACCATGGCAGGAAAGGCAACCTCAGGCGGACTTGTTCCAGAAAACGCCACCTCAAAGGCACAAAAACTTGAGGCCAGCACAATACTAGCCCAGCTTGCGACAGCAGCAGATATACAGTACCCGTTTCGTCCAGCTGGCAGTAAGGCGCGTATACCTCGCATGATCGGATACGTAAGAATACCGCCGATGATCCCCATGTTGAGGATATTACTCCCCAATGCGGTGATGCCACCATCGCCGAAGAGTAACCCCTGAATAACCAGCACCACTGAGAGGATGATGCAGGCGCTCCAAGGCCCCAAAAGTGCTGCCGCTGTCACGGCCCCCAAAAAATGACCGCTTGTCCCGCCACCGATAGGGAAGTTCAACATCTGCGCAGCAAAGACAAACGCCGCGAGTGTCGCTAACAGAGGAACCGCAAAGGTCTTGTCTTTGAATTCTTGTTTCACGCGT
>CAITZN010000422.1 GCA_903896915.1 uncultured bacterium | reverse complement strand
CCTCGTTGATAGCGAACAGCTTCTTGATATCAAATCCGGTGTCGCGATTCGTGCCGATCAGTGACATGACCAATGGCTCGATAGCAGGATGTGCTGTCCGATATGCATAAGGGGTCATACAGGTGTCGATGATGTCGCAACCTGCTTCAATGGCTTTCAGATGGCTCATTGATGCCATACCGGAAGTAAAATGGCTGTGCAGATGAATCGGGGTTTTGGTGACGGCTTTAATTGCTTTGATCAGATTGTATGCGTCATAGGGAGCTATCAAACCAGCCATATCTTTGATACAGATGGAATCAGCACCCATATCATCAAGAGCCTTGGCTCTATCTACATAATATTTCTCATTATATACATCACCACCAAGACGTGGCTCAGTCAGGGAGTAACAAATACAACCCTGAAAATGCTTGCCGCTTTTTTTGATCTGTTTAACAACAGTCTCAAAATTGCGATAGTCATTGAGGGCGTCAAATGTACGAAAGATATCCATACCGTTCTCCGCAGCACGCTCAACAAAGGCAGTGGCAAGATCATCGGCATAGTTACGATACCCTACGAGATTCTGGGCACGAAGGAGCATGGAGAAGGGGGTTTTTTTGATATAGCGTTTCAGGGTACGGAGACGCTCCCATGGATCCTCATTGAGGAAACGATGCATGGTATCAAAGGTGGCACCACCCCATGTTTCAATAGCCCAGAAGCCAACTTCGTCCATCATCTCAGCTACTGGAATCATATCTTCTGTACGCCCGCGAGTTGCGAACAGAGACTGGTGGCCGTCACGAAGGCTTAAGTCCATAATTTTGACCGGATTTTCAGCTTTAGGCCGGTCGCTAGCGTAATTCATGGCGGTCATTTTCACTTGGTCGCTCATTGTCAGTTTCTCCTGTTGTACGTTATATACGTTGTCGTTAAACGTCGAATTGTAGCAAAAGCCATCAAAATGCTTTCATCTGAATCAGCCTACGGAAATTCATGATATCTTGGCGTCCGGCAATCGCCCATGAGCTGGGTCCGGTAACGGCAGTTTTGGCAGCAGCCAGTTGGGCCTGATAGGCTGCTTCCTCATCCTGCTGCATGTAGGCATTAACAGCTGCCAGTGCCGCAGCCATTTTTTTTGTCATATCTGCCATAATGTCATCCTCTGAGTCTATTGGCTATGCATTCATTGTATGGAGGCAAGGCCATTACATGAAAGTGCTTACAGCGGAATATTGCCGTGTTTCTTCATCGGAATGGTGTCGCGCTTTCCTTGAATCGACTCGAGTGCATTGATAATGCGAAAGCGGGTTTCAGACGGTTCAATGACATCATCAATGTAGCCACGTTCAGCCGCACAATACGGATTAGTGAAGCTTTCATTGTATTCGGCTTCTTTCTCAGCCATATAAGCCTTAGGATCATCGGCCGTTTTTGCACCCTTGGCATAAAGAACTTCAACAGCACCCTTAGATCCCATAACAGCGATCTCGCCGGTCGGCCAAGAATAGTTGATATCAGTCCGTAGATGTTTTGAGGACATTACGCAGTAGGCACCGCCGTAAGCTTTTCTGGTAATAACCGTAATTTTCGGTACGGTCGATTCAGCATAGGCATACAACATTTTTGCGCCATTACGGATAACACCACCAAACTCCTGATTGGTACCAGGAAGGAAGCCTGGGACATCGACAAAAGTAATGACCGGAATGTTGAAACAGTCACAAAAACGGATAAAACGAGCACCTTTAATGGAAGAATCGATATCAAGAACACCAGCATAGTAAGCAGGCTGATTAGCAACGATACCAACACTTTTCCCGCCGTAACGTGCAAAACCGACAATGATATTCGGAGCAAAATTCTTTTTAGTTTCAAAGAAAATGCCGTTATCGACCGTCTCGATAATTACCTTCTTCATGTCATAAGCAGCATTCGGATTGTCCGGGATAATGTCATTTAGCATCGGACATTTCCGGGTAATCGGATCGTCACAGGGTGCATCTGGAGGATTTTCCAGATTGTTCTGTGGCAGGTAAGACATCAAGTCCTTAATGTACTGAATGGCATCGTCTTCGTTTTCAGCGGCATAATCAGTTACACCGCTCTTAGTGGTATGCATAATTGCACCACCGAGCTGTTCGGTCGTAACATCCTCATGGCACACGGATTTGACGACTTTGGGTCCAGTGAGAAACATGTAGGACTGCACTTTGACCTGGATGATAAAATCGGTCAATGCGGGAGAGTAAACAGCGCCACCGGCGCAGGGTCCGAAAATACCGGAGATCTGCGGAACAACACCAGAGGACAGAACGTTACGGGTGAAAATTTCGGTATAACCGCACAGCGCTTCGATACCTTCCTGAATACGGGCGCCACCGGAATCATTAAGACCAATGACCGGAATACCGTTTTTCATACCCAGATCCATTATCTTGCAGATTTTCTCTGCCAGGGTCTGGGAGAGTGATCCGGCAAGAACAGAAAAATCCTGAGCATAGACATACACAGGTCGGCCACTCATTTTACCACAGCCAGTAATAATACCATCACCAAGGAACTTGGTTTTCTCCATGCCAAAATTGTAACAACGATGCAACTTAAAGGAATCGTATTCCTCAAAAGAGCCCGGATCTAGCAGAGCATGAATGCGCTCGCGTGCTGTCTTTTTTCCTTTGGCATGAATCTTGTCAATTTTATCCTGGCCACCACCCAACAAGGCTTTGGCCCGCTTTTGCTTCAACTGCTCTATTTTTTCCTTTGTACTCATGCTTTCTCCTTGCTGCAGAATTCAGTAAAGATTCCGTGCTCGATTATAAAAGCAGTGACTGTTTCGAATGGAATGCAGACGAAACAGTCACACGATTGG
>CAITZN010000421.1 GCA_903896915.1 uncultured bacterium | reverse complement strand
TGTGCTCGCGGAGCTCGAAATAGGTCTGGACGAAATCATCGTAATAATCCGACTTGAGAGGATCGATGATGGTTGCCCCATCGATGTTGATGTTCAGTTTGGAGGCTTTGGCCTTGATGTCTTCGACCCGGCCCAGCAGGGTAATGTTGGCAATGCCACGGCGGAGAATGATGTCGGTGGCGTTGAGAATCCGCTCGCCCGTGCCCTCTGGTAGGACGATGTGTTGCCTGTCCTGCGAAGCCTTCTCCACCAGGGAATATTCGAACATGCGGGGGGTGATCTTGGTGGAGCGCTGCGAAACGACCCGCTTGGTCAACTCGGAGACATTGACGTACCTGGAGAATGAGCCGAGCGCGGTGGCGATGCGTTTGGTGTCAGTGGGCTCGATGCGCCCGTAGAGTTCGTTGACGCATTGTACAGTATCGAAGGTATGAGATTCGACAAAGAGCACTGGTACGGGAATGCCGGTCCAGCCCTGGATGAGGCGCTGGACGCTGGTGCTGATTTCCAGGCCGCCGGTGATGAGAATGCCGGCGATATTGGGGTAAGCTGAAGAAATACGGCTGGCCAGACTGGCAATGATGATATCGGAGCGGTCGCCAGGGGTGATGATCAGGCTGCCTTCTTTAATATATTCGAGAAAATTGCTGATCTGCATGGCGGCTACCAGGTAATTGTCCACCAGATTGGGCATGTTCGGCTTGCCGTAGAGGACCTCCGCCCCCAGCCAACTTTTGACATCGTCGATGGTCGGATTGCCCAGCGCCCTGTTTTCAGGAATAACATAGAGCGGGAACGACTTGCGGTACTGCTCCTGGCACTTAGAGCTGCCAGCGGTATCACGGAGGAAGCTCTCCGGGGCGCGGTTGATGATACAGCCGGCGATATCGACCCCCATCCCCTCAAGGGTGTCGATGGTGATCGAAGTGTGGATGCAGGTTTCGTCGGTGGATTTGTCGCGGGCCGAGGCCACAACCAGGACCGGGGCTCCGAGGTTGGCGGCGATGTTAGCGTTTAGTTCGAATTCGAATCCCGGATCCTTGCCCCGGAAATCGGTACCCTCGCAGAGCACGAAGTCGTATTTAGACGCCAGCTGCTTGTATTTCTTGAGGATGTTCTCATAGAGAAGCTCTTCCTGGCCGGAGGTGACCAACTGGCGGGCCTGAGTGAGCGTATAGGCGTGGGTGTCGCTGTAAGGGATTTCCAGTTTAAAGTATTTGAGGATCAGGTTGAGATCGTGGTCAACCCGGCCAAAGACATGGTCGTTGATGATGGGCCGGAAAAAAGCGATACTGCTGATTTCCTTGATAATCATCTGCATCACCCCAAGGATGATGGCCGATTTGCCGCTCCGCTCCTCGGCTGCTGTTATGTACAGATTGTTTGACATGGCAGGTGACCTCGTGTGCTCTGCATCATTTGCAGAATTTTAAAAGAAAAGACATCTGCAAGCGCGGTACGCAATCTCAGGATACCCCTATAGCCCCCCAACCCACAACAAGCGAAGCCCGTACATCGCATGGGCACGGGATGCCACCAGGGAAGGGCGACCGAGCACCTTGCTCATCCTCAGCTGCACACCTTTTTTTGCAAGAGGCGATCGCTTCAGGAAGATGCAGGTGCTCGTTCCGGAGCTTCCCAGCCCTTCAGGCTATCCTTATAGCCCTGCAACGCTCAATCTTTCAATTGCGCCGCGATCAACTCAACGGTGTGCCGCACCTGGACGGGGGCGCCGTCCTGATCCAGACCGCCCCGAATTTGCATGACACAGCCCGGACAGTCCATAGCCACCAACGGCGCACCGGTTTCCTTGATGTTCCTCAGCTTACGCTGGAGAATCGGGGCAGAAATCTCCGGCAGCTTGAGCGAATAAGAGCCGCCCATGCCGCAGCAGGTGTCGCACTCAAACATCTCGGTTATTTCGTAGCCTGCCTGCTGCAGCAGTTGCCGCGGCTGCTGGTCGGCGTGCAGGGTCCGTTTGAGATGACAGGAGTCGTGGTAGGTGATCTTGCCGAGTTGCTGGCCCTCTTGCAGGGTCAGTCGGCCCTCATCCACCAGGCGCTTGACCAGCGTTGAAAAATCGACAGTTTTAGCCGCCAGTTCCCGGGCACGGGGCAAGATTTTGCTTTGGCCGAGACTTTCGAAGGTGGTGATGAATTCATGGTTCAAGGCCACCGTACAGGTCGGGCAGGCTGAGATCACATAGGTCGCTCGCTCAGCCAGCAGGGCCTCGATATTGTCCTCTGCGTTTTTAGCCGCTACCTCGTAGGCCCCGTTGTAACGGGCCGGGGCGCCACAGCAGGTCTGGCCTTCGGGAAAGAGGACTTCAATCCCTGCCTTGTTGCATATCTTCACCAGGGCCTCGCCCATCTCCGGGTAGGCAAAATCAATCAGACAGCCGCCGTAGAAGACCGCCTTTTCCTGCAGATTTTTCGGCTGCACGATAGTTTTGAACACATCCCGGAATGGTTTAGTAGCAATCGCCGGCAGGCTGCGGCC
>CAITZN010000420.1 GCA_903896915.1 uncultured bacterium | reverse complement strand
TGTTCGGCTCGCACATCCCCGAGACCAAATGGGAGTCGGCCACCGTCACTACGCTCGATCAGCGCATCCCGAAGTACATCCAGAAGATCGCCAAACGTGATCCGTTCAGCGGCAAGGTGGTGACCGGCGGCATCGTGACCGCTAAAGATTCTTCCTGGCTGCTCAGTTGGACGGTGAACCGGCAGCCGCACTTCAAGCAGCAGCCCAAGGACCAGATCGTGGTCTGGGTCTACGCGCTGTTCGTCGAGCAACCCGGCGATTACGTGAAGAAGCCGATACAGGACTGCAGCGGCGAGGAGATCACCCAGGAATGGCTCTACCACATGGGGGTGCCGGTCGAGGACATCACCGCACTGGCAGCAACGGGTGCGATAACCGTGCCGGTGATGATGCCGTACGTGACCGCCTTCTTCATGCCACGCCAGGCCGGTGATCGCCCGGACGTGGTGCCCGAGGGTGCTATCAACTTCGCCTTCATTGGCCAGTTCGCGGAATCCAAGGAGCGTGACTGCATCTTCACCACCGAGTACTCCGTGCGAACGCCGATGGAGGCTGTCTACACACTGCTCGACGTCGAGCGCGGCGTGCCGGAGGTATTCAACTCCACCTACGACATTCGTATGCTCCTGTCTGCGGCCGGTCGCCTGCGCGATGGCAAGGAGATCGACATCCCGGGTCCTGCGTTCCTGCGCAATCTGCTGATGAACAAGCTCGACAAAACCCAGATCGGCGCACTGTTGCGAGAATACGGGCTTGTCACGGACGATTGACAACATTTCTTCGATGTCAGTCTTATTACTTTTTGCCGATAAGGTTTAAAGAGTAGAGGTGAACCAAAATGAAAAATAGAGAAGATCCTTCAGTCAAGGTTTATCTTAATGGCCTTGGCTTAGGCTCCATTGCTGCTGCGATGTATCTGATCCAGAAGACTGACTTTAATCCATCCAATATCCATATCTTTGAGCAAAAGGGTGACACGGATCTGGTTGGAGGAAGCTGTGATGCCTCAGAGATGACGGTAAACGAGCAACCTGCATACTTTATGCAAGGCAGTCGCATGTTTGAAGACAAGGTATATCCCTGTACCAAAGAACTGTGGTCCATTATTCCCTACAACGATAATGAATCGTGTCTGGAAGACCATCAAAAGAACCTTGAAGAATGCAGAGTTCACACGGTCGTTCGCCTTCTGCATGAGAACGGCAAGAAGGACACCGGATATCAACTGGGTTTGAACACTGCTGAAAAATTGAAGATGGCAAAACTTCTAGCCACACCCGAGTTCTTGATTCCAGACGGTGCAAAGATTACGGACATCTTTGGAGAAGCCTTTTTCACCAGTAATTACTGGTACATGTGGCGGGCACTTTTTGCCTTCCAGCCGTGGCATTCAGCGGTGGAAATGAAGCGCTACATGCACCTCTTTTTTCACGAGATGCCGAACATGAACACGATGGTTGCTCTGGAGCGTACTCGCTATACCAACTTCCATTCGTTTATCCTGCCCGCCCTGCGCTTCATGCAGAAGAAGGGCGTGAACTTCCACTACAACTGCAGGATCTCAGATGTAGACTTTGAAATCGACTCCGGGGGCAAGGAGAGGAGGGTCGAGCGCATCCACCTTGAGACCGAGAGCGGCGAGCCCAAGCCCTCCATCCAGGTGCGCGACACCGACCTGGTCTTCCTGACCATCGGCTCCATGATCAGCAACGCCTCGTTCGGCGCCCACGACCGCCCGGTGGACAAGCCCGCGGTCGGCAGCCAGAACCTTGGCGGAGCATGGACGCTGTGGCAGAAGATCGCAGTCAAGCAGCCCGACTTCGGCCGCCCCGACCAGTTCCTGCGCGACATCTCGCAGTCCAAGATGATGACCTTCACCGTCACCTTCCGCGGAGGATTATTCCAGCGCAAGTTCGAGTGGTTAGTGGAGCGCCAGATGGGACGCCAGAGCCCGCTACCCATCACCGCCTCCCCATGGATCATGCACCTCCATACGTACCGCCAGCCCGTGTTCCCCGACCAGCCCCGGGACACGTGCGTCATCTGGGTGACGGCGCTGCGGGACAACAACATCGGCACGTTCGTGAAGAAGACCATGCCCGAGTGCACCGGTCGCGAAATCCTGGAGGAGCTGTTGGGTCACCTGCAGTTCGACCAGGACGAGGTGGAAAAAAACGAGATCCTCGACACTTCCACCTGCATCCCCTGCATGCTGCCCTACTGCATCAGTCAATTTTTCAGTAGAGCCAAGGGCGACCGGCCTGAGGTGGTGCCGGCGGACTCAAAAAACTTCGCGTTCCTCGGGCAGTTCGTAGAGATTCCCAACGGCATCGTGTTCACTACGGAGTACAGCGTGCTGGGCGCGATCCTTGCGGTCAAAAAGTTCGTCAAGCCGTCGCTGGTGGTGCCGCCAATGTACTTCGGGCAGTACAACCCCCTCACGTGCATTGCAGTTGCGCGTGCTTTGACCCGCTAGATGTCCTCAGCCAGCCGGTTAATACCAGCCCAGCCTCCCGCAAGATTCTGAATGGGATTATAAGAAATTTTTACTGGCATGCGGATCGCATGGTCAACCCCTTAGCGCCCAATGAGGTCGTAGCGCCATCGAGAAATATCGATCTAGCCTGCAGGTCGATGCCCTTGGTGCTGAGGTGCAGACCAGCGGTGCGGACATGCTTTGCCGCTCCAATCGAAATTTCATTTGGTGCGGTTCGTGCCCCCAGCCGGATCCTGGCGGTAGTAACTGCTGAGAACATTGTAAAGGTCGGGGGCGTGCTTCTGGAGTGCTAGGGGACGATCGAAAAACTCCTCGGTAACCACAGCGAAAAACTCAGCTTCGCCCTGCGTCCCATATGCGTCAATAAAGGTTTTGTGCCCTTT
>CAITZN010000419.1 GCA_903896915.1 uncultured bacterium | reverse complement strand
GCACGAGTGGGAGCACAAGCGGGAGCACAAGCGGGAGCATACTATTAGTAAAACCATCAAGAATCCCCTATGCTACCGCTGTTGGGGGAACCAAACCAGAGGGGGAGCCGGAGGAGAATCCAGAGGCAGAGCCAGAGGGTGTTGGGGTCAGGCTCTCCACTCTTCACCAATCGTCGCTGGGCGCAGTCTTTTTGATTGCTCCTGCCAAGATGTCACCGCTCTGGTGGGACACCAAACTTCCCTTCCACTTCCTAGTCTCCGCGGTAGCCATGGGGCTTTCCATGGTCAGCCTTGAGACCATGCTCAGTGGCAAATTTCTCCAGCATAAGGTCGATAAAGAGATTTTCTACGGCCTTGCTCGTGGCTCGCTGATCGTTCTCTGCTTCTATTTCTTGCTAAAAATGTACCAGCTGTTTGTGGTTGCCAGTCCAGGCATGGCCTTCGATGGTTCGGTAGAAGGTAATATGTATTTGCTGGAGATACTGATCGGTGTGGTGTTGCCGATTGCCATTCTCAGCATCAAAAAGATGCGCACCAATGTTCAGATGATTTTCTCCGTCAACCTGCTGGTAATTGTAGGCGTCACCCTCAACCGATTGAATGTCTGCCTATTTAGCATGGAACGATTCAATACCTGGCGCGGTTTTAGTTATTCGCCATCATGGATGGAGCTCCTCTTGTCGCTAGGTGTCGTTTCTCTGGGTATCGTTCTCTATAAACTGTCGGCAAAACATCTGCCGCTGTTCTCGCACTGATCGCCTCTGGGGACCCCCCCCGGTGCAATCAGCGCGTCTGGCGGCAGATGTTTAACAACGAACTCCATGCAGGGAAGGTCATTCTCCTCCTTCTCTGCGTGGAGTTTTTGCTTTATACTAATCCTGTTGAAACTTCCGCAACTACAGGCACCCTCCATGAAATCATTACATCAACGTGTTCTGTTTTTGAACAGCATACTCTTTGTTTTGCAGGTTCTACTCACCAACCAAACCAGTGCCGCTGGGCCAGATTGCCAGGAATTGATCCAAAACAAATGTGCTTCCTGCCATTTTGTCAAATACATCTGTCCGAAGATCGAGCAAGGCAAAGGAACCCTCTCCTGGAAATGGACCATCAATGCCATGGTCAAGGAAGGCCTAACGGCTACCGATCAAGAGCAGGATCGGTTAGTGAAATGCCTGGCCGAACCCGATGAAAAGGTCAAGGCGTTTTGCCCTTCAAAGGAACAAAGGCCCTGAAATACTCTGTCATGATTTATTGGTAAAACGGTTACTAAACAGGAATCTGCACCTTTATTTCTGCCTTAATTTAGGAGAATCATTTTTTTGCATTGCCAATTCTAGAATTATTTTTCCAAGATATTTTTTAAGATCTCCAAATATTGCCTTCTTGTGATACTTGTGTATCCATACGATGTGATGCTTGCAATCCCAGTTCGCGTGGCTTAGACTTCAAAATCATAGAGAGGAAGTTTCCTTTTTTTGAATTTTGGGCAGATCACTGCAATTAGACTAAAAGGCATTTCTTATGGTAGAATTGAGCACGTCCCTCTTGTCCATGAAAGCAGATGCAATCGTCAGTCTTGACCACGGCAGCGGCGGCTTGGCCAGCCAGAACCTCATCAGCGGCCTATTCCTCAAGTACCTGACATGCCCCCAATTACGAGACCTGGAAGACTGTGCCATGCTCGGCGAATATGCTGGCCGCATCGCTATTTCCACCGACAGCTACGTGGTTGATCCGCTCTTCTTTCCAGGCGGCGATATCGGTGAACTGGCGGTCCACGGCACCATCAACGATCTCGCCATGCGCGGAGCCGTTCCCATAGCCCTCAGCCTGGCCCTGATCATTGAAGAAGGTTTCCTTTTGAGCGATCTGGAGCGTATCATCGCCTCAGTTGCCCGCTGCTCAGAGGAGGCCGGAGTAGCTATTGTTACTGGCGACACCAAAGTGGTTCCCAAAGGCAAGGCAGACGGTATCTTTCTCAACACAACCGGCATCGGCATAGCTTCACACCGCCATGATATCTCAGGGAAAAAGGCAAAACCTCGTGATGCGGTTATCATCTCTGGCACACTCGCTGATCATGGCATCACCATTATGAGCAGTCAAGCGGGGATCGCCATTGGCGGTGACATTGCCAGCGACACCCAACCCCTGCACCGGTTGGTTGGCGCCCTGCTTGAAGAAGATCCGGGCGTGATCCATGTTCTCCGCGACCCGACCCGAGGCGGTCTGGCGACTACCCTTTGCGAGATAGCCCGTGCTTCCGGGGTCGATATTACTATTGAAGAAGAACGGTTGCCAATCCGACCTGCGGTCAGCGTGGCCTGCGAACTCATCGGCCTGGATCCTCTCTATCTCGCCAACGAAGGCAAATGCATCATAATCTGCGCCCAGGATGCTGCGGAGGATGTCCTAAAATTGATCCGACAGATGCCCGAAGGTCGAGATGCGGCTTTGATAGGCAGAGTTGAAGGTGGCTGCGGGGGCCAGGTCTGCATGACCACACGAATTGGCGGCACTCGCATACTGGAACCGCTCACCGGCCAACCGCTGCCACGGATCTGCTGAGCCCCTGCCCTTTCCTTGCCTCCGGAGCTTAACAATGCATGAACTGTCACTGGCCCATAGTCTGATTGAGCAGCTGCTGGACCTTGCCAAGGAACACCAAGCAGAACGCATCACCAGGGTGACGGTGACCTTGGGACCATTTTCCGGCATCGTCCGGGATTCCTTTGAATTCGGTTTCGACAATCTTAAACAATCGCAGCCTGCAACCCGCGAGGCTGTTCTCAAGCTGGAAACACCTGACCCCGTGTATATCTGTCTCGATTGCAACAAAGTGTCAGTCATCCCTTTTTTAGTACCAAACGACCCGATGGATATGAAGTATCACAGTCTGTATCCTAAAAAATGTCCCTGGTGCTGCTCAAACCGTCTTTCTCCAAAAGACGGGACCGAACTCATTCTTAATCAAGTAGAAATGGAGTAAATGCTTATGTGCGATACTTGCGGCTGTCAACTGCACGAACATCACCACCACGATGCCAAAGTGGTCGAAGTCAACCAGAGTCTGCTGGCTGCCAATCAGAAGCAAGCCAATTCTAACCGGCATCACATCGAAGAGATGGGTGCCGTGGCTATAAATATGATTTCCAGCCCTGGTTCAGGTAAAACCACTTTACTTGAGCGGACCATCGACGCACTGAAAGACACAGTTAAAATCGGGGTAATCGAGGGAGATATCGAAACCGAACGTGACGCCGACCGCATCCGGGCCAAGGGAGTGCCGGCGGTGCAACTAACCACTGGCGGCGCCTGCCACCTGGATGCACCGATGGTCCATGGCGGTCTTCATGTGCTCGAGCACTTTGCCAAGGGTAGCAAGTATGATCTGATTTTCATCGAGAATGTCGGCAACCTGGTCTGTCCAGCCACCTTTGATCTTGGCGAACATCAGCGGGTTGTCTTGTTGTCGGTGCCTGAAGGTTCTGACAAACCCGCAAAATACCCTGCCACCTTTAGAAGCGCGGATTTGGTATTGATCACTAAAACCGACCTGCTCCCCTATTTTGATTTTTCCATGGACGAGGCCAAAAAAGAGACATTGACTCTTAAGCCCGAACTGCCGATTTTCCCCCTCTCAGCCACTACTGGTGATGGGTTTGATCAATGGATCGCTTACCTGCGATCCTTGCTGCACAATTAATATCCCGCCACACAACAACCCTTCTTTCGATTTTTCCATTCCCTCCACCGGCAGGCCAAAAGCTGCCGGTGGTTTCTTTGCAAAATCACAACAATACCCCTACTGCGACATCATAAGTTTGCACATTAGTGCAACTTAATGTTATCATATGACAACTACAAGATACAGTTACATTAACGAGGTTTCATCTCAACGTACCGGATTTTCATTTGTTTTTATTTTTCTTTAGCATGGAACGTCTTTTGTAATACAGTTCTCATAGAGAAACAGAAAGGACTCTAGGATATTGAGTATTCTCATATAACTGAGCGGGTATCGGTTTTAAAATTGAGAGGTTGCAACCTCTGTCCCGGTCGCCTTCCTTTTAGGGCAGTGTAGATATCCTAACAAGCGCATGCAACTTCCCAAGCCTCAAAAGATTCAAGCCAAGTTTATCTCTGGTTTGATATTCACCTCCATCCTGCTGGGCATCGCCTTTTCTATCGGTTTCTATTTCCATATGCGCAACGTCCTTGAAGAGGAAGTACGGGACAAAGCCAAACTTATCCTTAGCCATGTCGATTCCATTCAACACTATGTCCGCGACGTCCTGCGTCCGGCCATGTATGAACGGCTACCGACCTCCTTTGTCATCCAGGCCATGTCCTCCTCCTACATATCACGCAAGATTATGTCGCCGGTCAATGCGCCTCATGACGGCACTTTATACCGCCGGGTCGCTATTGATGCCCGCAATCCCGATTACGAAGCGAACAGCCATGAACGTGAACTGATCAATTACTTCCGAGACCACCCCAACCAGAAGCTGTGGCAGGGATATAAGGATATTAACAAAGAAAAACACTACGCCATGGCACGCCCTATCCGTTTTGAACAGGAGTGCATGTATTGTCATGGCCAGTCCCAGGATGCCCCCGCCGAGTTGCTCAAGTTGTATGGAAACCGAGGGTTCGGTAAACAACCCGATAGTATCGCCGGCGTTGATTTCGTAGGTATCTCGGTTCGCAGCAGTGTTGGCCGGGTGGAGCAGACTATCCTGACCTATTTCGCTTTTTTTGCCTTAGCCTTTCTCCTGGTTTTTTTCACAGCCAATGTGCTGTTTAAAGTACTGGTGGTTAACAACCTCAAGCGGCTCAATTCAGTATTCCGCCGCAATGTGTCCGATATTGAGGGATCGGCCCTGCTGCACAAACTGGAGCAGGGTGACGAGATCGAGGAACTGGTCGATGGCATTGAGCATATGAGCGAACATTTGTTCGAAGCTAGAAGCCAGTTGCAGGATTACGCCGAAAACCTGCGCAAGATGGTTGACGAAAGGACGGATGCGCTGACGGGTGAGGTGGAGGCACGGCGTGCTGACGTGCGCCTGTTTGTTCGCCTTCTTGAGGATATGTATAAAAGCAAGTCCCGAGCAGAACTCTGGCGCCTAGCCTTGCCACAGATCTGCAAACGATTTGGGGCTGATCGAATCGCCTATGTCTGCACTATGGGGTCGCAGAGTTCTTTTGTCTGGCCCGAAACAGACGCAATGCCTGAACTGCCTGGAAATTTTGTAGAAGTTTTGACTGGAAGTGCCTGTGTTGCCAACGATAACCGCATCTTCATTCCAGTCGAATCCAGTACCGGCAACGCCGAAGGCCTGCTCATCCTTTTATGGCAGAGCGAGATCGAGGCTTCCCGTCACGACCGAGACGTGTTGCAGGCACTGGGCAGACAACTAGGAATTGCAGCCGAAAATCTGACTGCCATTGACAGCCTGTTCCGGCAGATGAATGTCCTGGAAACCATTGTCGAGGGCATCTCAGACCCCTTGGTTCTCATGGACTGCAATTGCACTGTCCTAACTACCAATCAGGCCGCCAGAGCTATCACATTGGAACTTACGCAAGGCGCGCGAACTGATGGCAATATCCTTTCACTGTTTTTCGATCTCCACTCAGACCAATGCCCCATGTTGGATACGATTGTCAACGGCACTCCGGATTTACGCGAGGTTAACCTACCGGACGGACGATCTTTTGCCCTTTCCCTCTATCCCGTAAGTGGTCGTGATGGCATCATTGATAGGGTTGTCGTGTATCTGCGAGAAACGACCATGGAAAAAAGGATGCGGATGCAGGTCTGGCAGTCCGAACGAATGGCAACTGTGGGTAAGCTGACAGCTGGGTTAGCTCATGAAATCAACAATCCCCTGGGTGTAATCCTCTGCTATGCTGGCCTGCTAAGAAATTCAATCAACGATCCGCAGCAGATTACGGATCTTGATGTTATTGAGCGGCACACCCGTCAGGCCCAGCGAGTGCTACAAGATTTGCTCAACTTTGCCCGACCCAAGACAGCCGGTTCCGGCAGTGCCAACGCCTGTGCGGTCGCTGTTGCAATGACGGAAGTTTTCTCGGTCCAAGCTGCGAAGAAAGGGGTTCGCATGACGCTGGATTGCCCGGCGAAACCGCTTGAAGTCCACATGGGCGTCGGCGAACTTGAGCAGGTTATCAGCAACCTGGTACTCAATGCCCTTGATGCCGTCGAGGAACAAGGTGGAGAAATCCGTGTCCGGGTCGCCGATACAGACAGCGGCATGATCGCCATTGAGGTTGAAGATAACGGAGCAGGCGTAATAGCCGAAGATGTACCGCATATCTTTGATCCCTTTTTCTCCACTAAGGAAATCGGTGCTGGAACCGGTTTAGGCCTGACGGTTGTCTACGGTATGGTGACCGACGTAGGTGGCAAGGTGGAGGTTGAACGCTCTTCGGTGTTAGGTGGGGCACGATTCATTGTTCTTGTGCCCAGATCAACTGCATCCTGTGAACCTTGAGTCTGCGGTTAAAATGATGGAGTTCCAGAATCTATGAGCGCTTTTCCTGCATTGCCTGAAGTTGGCAGACAAAACGGATTGGAAATCGTCATCGTCGACGACGAACCGGATTTTGCTCGCGGCCTGGCACGGCTACTCTCCGGACATTTTACTGATGTTCACATAGAGGCTGCCCTGAGCGGTAAGGAGGCCTTGCGGATTCTGTCCGAGCGCAAGGTGCATCTCATAATAACCGATTTGCGCATGCCCGAGATGAACGGCATGCAGTTATTAGCCGAGGCTCTAAAACTCCATCCCGATCTGAGCATGGTGGTGCTCAGTGCCTACGGATCCATAGAAACCGCCGTAGAAGCACTGCGTGCTGGCGCCTATGATTTCCTCACCAAGCCCATTGAACCGGACCAGCTGTTCCGGGTGGTAGCCAAGGGGTTGGAACGGAGTCGTCTGCTGGAGGAAAATAAGCGACTGCGCCAGATCATCTCGCAACAGGATTCCCAAGGTGAACTGGTAGGTGAAGGACCTGCTATGCGCAAGCTGCGGCAGACTATCGCTGCGGTTGCCCAATCCGATTATACAGTGTTGATCCGCGGGGAATCTGGGACCGGCAAAGAATTGG
>CAITZN010000418.1 GCA_903896915.1 uncultured bacterium | reverse complement strand
TTACCCCCGTCATGACAAGCATAACTCCAGAAATCGATAAACTGGCCGCGGAAATTGATCGGCTGATCGAAGAAAAGCCCCATGCCTCCAGCCTGTTGCAAGCCTTCGGACCCCTGTTTCTCAATCAGCAGCGCTGGCTGGGAGACAAACAGGAGACGACCAGAACTTTCCCGGTCGATCCGGTTAAATATCAGGGGGGCATCCCGCTGATTCAGCAATGCCGCCTCCTGCTGCCGGAAGATCCATGGCAGGAAGCGGGGCTGTCCGTTGCTGACGCCATCGGCCAGGGATTTCTTCAATGCACCAGGGATATGCAGTGTCTCACAGGACGCATCAGGGAAGAAAAGATCGACTGTTTCACTTTGTGCGATTCGTCATACAACAACGATGAACTCGCCGATGCTGCGCACCAGCTTGGCATTGAGTCGGTTTCCCTGCAACTCTTTCAACGCTACCTGACAAAGATGATGTTGACCAAAAGAGCGCAGGATATGGCCGCAGAACTCGCCTCCTTGTCCTGGACCAAAGGCTACTGCCCGATCTGCGGCAGCTTTCCTCATCTTGCCATCATCGGAGAAAAAGGGCAGCGCTGGTTGCAATGCGCCACCTGCAGTCACCAGTGGACCTTCTCGCGGTTAGCCTGCCCGCACTGCGATTACGAAAATCCACAAGAAACGCACTCTCTATTTGTGGAGGGAAATAAAGAAGACTCCGCTTTTACCTGCGGCAAATGCTTAAAGTACCTGATCACCAGC
Organism: uncultured bacterium; assembly: GCA_903896915.1. GTDB lineage: Bacteria > Desulfobacterota > Desulfobulbia > Desulfobulbales > Desulfobulbaceae > Desulfobulbus. The sequence goes on along the minus strand of CAITZN010000418.1, from coordinate 3,602 downwards.
AACCAATCAGGCAATCTCCGCCAGAGTCATGCTGAGCTAATCGCGCTCAGCCTCGCCCACTTGGACCTTATCCTCCGAGAACAAGGCTTTCTGCCGATGGCGGAATGCGAGTGGAACACCTTTCAAACTCCCCTTGCCGAGTAAACAGATCCTAATATTCTCGCCACGGAATATACTATTGACGCGCAACAGGCCGGTTTGCTATAGCTTACCTGCATTCGACAAGTTTTTTCCCCCCTCTGGGGTGGAACCACTTCAAGTAACAGGTCCTTCCGCGGGCAAGGGAGGAACGTTGTGGTATTAACAACACCTGTTGCCACCTCAGCGGCAACTTAGAAACGAAAGAGCTGATGCTTTTCCTGTCATCCTGAAAACTTTTGGCAAACGGTCGCTCCGTGCGACCAAGGCCTGGCGCACAATATGCATCCACAACGTCTGCTGCAGGATTTTCTATGAAAGGAATCTACGCTGGAAGTTACGATCCGCCGACCAACGGCCATCTCTGGATGATCGAACAAGGTTCCAAACTCTTTTCAAAATTTTATATAGCCGTGGGCGAGAATTCCCAGAAAGAATACACCTTCAGCCCGGATGAACGGGTGGCAATGCTGAAGGAAATATGCGCCGAATTCAAGAATGTGGAAGTTATCCAATTCGAAAACAAATTCCTGGTGAAATACGCCGAATCAATCGGGGTTGATTATATCCTCAGGGGTATCAGGAACGAAAAGGATTACACGTATGAACGGGGCATGCGATACGTCAACAGCAATATGAATGAAACGATTCAGACGCTGTTCATGATGTCGCCACGATATCTGGTGGAGGTCAGTTCCAGCCTTGTCAAAGGATTGGTCGGCTCAGACGGTTGGGAACAGGTTGTTCGTGAGTACGTCCCTGAATCGGTCTATCGTAGGATGCTGCAAAAATTCGGAAAAACACAACCTCGACACACCAGCAGAAAAATTCTAGAACGAATCTGACTAGACAAGCTTCCTCCTCGCTCTTACAATAATCGAAATTGTGAGCCCATGCAGGCCTCATCTGGCACCTTGCAATCGCGAACGGGCTCAATGCCCGCCGATTACCTTCAGTAGTTACTCTAACCGTTAAAGAAAAAGAGAATCACCATGGATTGGTTGTGGGATATTAGCATCTGGAGTTCACTGCTAACGCTAACGGTGCTGGAAATTGTCCTTGGTATCGACAACATCATCTTTTTGACCCTGCTGGTCGGTAAGGTACCACCCGAAAAACGCCATTTCGCCCGGCAGTTCGGCCTACTGGCTGCCATGGGTACTCGTATTATGCTGCTGATGTCGGTAGCTTGGCTGGCACGGTTGGTGGCACCGCTGTTTGAAATCCTGGGACATGCGGTTTCCGGCCGAGATCTGGTACTGCTGTTTGGCGGGCTGTTCCTTATCTATAAAGCGGTGACCGAAATCCACGACAGTTTGGAGGGCGGCGAGGTAATCCACAGTCCCAAACATATGGCCTCTCAGTTGCCGCTGGTTATCGCCCAAATCGCCATCATCGATATTATTTTTTCTCTGGATTCAGTGATCACCGCTGTAGGACTTGCCGACCATCTCTGGGTTATGGTGACAGCGATTGTCATCGCCATCGGCGTCATGATGTTCGCGGCCCAGTCGATCGGCGATTTTGTCGAAAAACATCCGACTGTCAAGATGCTGGCCCTGGCCTTTCTGGTTTTGGTGGGCGTGGCCCTAATGGCTGAAGGAACCGGACATGCAATGCCCAAAGGCTATCTCTATTTCGCCATGGCTTTCTCTTTCATGGTTGAGATGCTCAACCTTCGCCTGCGTCGCAAGACTGCCCCAGTGCACCTGCACCAGATTTACGATGAAATCAGCCAGGAAAATAACAACCCGGGCGACAATCGCCCACTATAATCCCATGAAACAACCATCTCAAGCCTTTATAGCTTCCTCACCGTTGTCGATTAATCCGATCAACACGCTCTAGCAACAACACGACGGTTGAGCTGGCTAATGCCGGCCGCGGGCTTCAACCCCGTTTGGACTCCTTGTGAAAAGGGGCCGTGTGGTTCAAATCCCAAACCAGTCGCCCCAACACCTTTCTGTTACATTCCTTAAGCATCACCGCCCTCCGGTAATCACACTAAGTGTGCGCGGGCAGAGGATGTTCAGCATCCGGTGACACCAAACCAAAAGCACCACAACCACCATCGGAATGGCAAGATAGAGTATCAGCATCGTGTAAGGCCAGTCGAATGGTATGTATTTGAAGGCGAGCGTACGGACAATTCTCAGTACCGGTTCGTGGGCCGCATAGACAAAAAAGCTCGCCCCGCCAAGGGTGACGATCCAGTTTGTCAGCCGTTCATGGCGCAGGATCAGCTTGGTTGTGTAGAGTGCCGCCACCACCCCGACCAGCAGCCCGGTCCGATGCAGGTAGACATTAAACCAGGCCGTGTACCAGATGGTATCGGCAAGCACTATCGGGACAAAAGCGATGCAGGCCGCCACTCCGTACCGATCAAGCGCAAACAGACTCTTGCCGTTGATGCCGCAGAGGGCTCCGGCTGAGAAAAACAAAAGGCCCATGGCAGCCGGAACGAAAACCGGCACAACACCAAAAATCCATCCCATTATTATCGGTTCGTAGACCGGCCAAGTGCTGCTGACCCAGCACAGGTAGAGTATCAAAAAATAGGGAAAGGGCACAAAGCGGAGGATCACGGCGATAACCGGGGCCAGCAGCACCAAGAGCATCAGATCGCGGATGAACCAAAAGTGATAGGCGAAGGGATACCATTTAAGGCCCAGGATGTTATTGAGGTAATCGAACCAGGTGAAATTGGTGATCACATTATTTTCACCGGTGAAATACGGCATGAACTGAACCGACGGAAAGGCTTGTGCCAGCGAGATAAGGGCCAGAGCCAGCAGGTTCCAGAACAAAAAAGGAATCAATAGGCTACGGATCCTGGTCAGTATCTTTTTGTGGTACGTTTTTTCCGACCAACGGAAATTGGCAAAAAAGAGATATCCCGACATCAAAAAAAAGAGCGGAACCGCTATCCGGGCGAGGCCTTGTGAAATTAAAACACGGATAAAATCCGTCAGCCCATTGATGTTGGCAGTGCCAATCTCACCGCCCGCATAATTAACAGTCGTTGCATAGCCATGAATATAAATGACACCGATGATCGGAGGAAAGCGGAGGAGCTTAAGCCGCAGCGACGATTCGTTATCTAGCATAGCCTGTCAGAAAAAAAATGAAGGATGGAACGATCGGACCGATCAAGAGAGGATGGCAGCCGTGACTCAATACGGAAGGTTCCTCGCTATCTAACGACAGCAGCGGCATTGCGTTAGCCAGGAGAGGTCTCCAATTAACGCAATGCGCATCGACAGGCCGACATCACAGCTGCAGATTACCACCTGCCGCGGTAGGGACGATAATAGCCGTGGTAATAGCCATAACCGACATAGGGTACCGGAGCGTAGTACACCGGCGCTCTGTGCGGGTAATAACCGTACGGTTGATAATATGGATCGTTGTAATAATAGGGCACGCAACCACTGCAGGCCAGAACCAGGACTGCCGCAACGAGC
>CAITZN010000417.1 GCA_903896915.1 uncultured bacterium | reverse complement strand
TAGAGCCGCTGGACATCTTGAACTCATGGCTCAAAAAGCCCATCAACTGACGGTGCAGTACTTTGGTCGTACCATCCAGTTGTTTATTCCGCTGTACATCTCCAACCACTGCGCCAATCAATGCGCCTATTGCGGTTTTAACCACGAAAATATGATTATTCGCCGCAAACTGACTCTCGCGGAAATTGAACAAGAGGCCCAGGCTATTGCCCGTACCGGTATGCAGCACGTCCTCTTTCTTACCGGCGAGGCCCAACATCTGACCCCTATGGAGTACCTGGTAGAAGCCGCCGAGTGTCTTAAACGGCATTTTGCCTCCGTTGCTATCGAAGTCTACCCTCTTGCAATTGAGGAATATAGACGTTTGCAACAGGCCGGGGTCGACGGCATGACCTTGTTTCAAGAAACGTATGACGAGGCGGTCTACAAACGAGTGCATCGGGCTGGCAAGAAAATGGACTACCACTGGCGGCTCAATGCCCCTGAGCGCGCCGTTCAGGGAGGGATGCGAGTTGTTAATCTCGGTCCGCTGCTGGGCCTAGCTGAACCTCGCAGCGAGATCTTTTTCACCGGCCTTCATGCCCGCTATCTGGACGACAAGTATCTGGAGGCCGAGGTGGCCGTCAGTCTGCCGCGCTTCAACGAGGCTGAGGGTGATTTCCAGCCGGATTATCTGGTTGATGACAAAACCTTTGTTCAGTTCATGACCGCCCTGCGTATCTTTTTACCTCGGGCTGGCCTGACCATCTCTACCCGTGAAAACGCCTCCTTCCGCGATCGTATTCTACCTTTGGGAGCAACTCGCTATTCTGCTGGTTCCAGCACCGGGGTTGGCGGATACTCGGACAACAAGGTGGAGCAGACGCCGCAGTTTGAGATCACTGATGACCGGAGCGTCGACGAAGTGGCAGAAGCTATCGTTTCCCATGGATACCAGCCGGTCTACAAAGATTGGGATGTGATCGTATGAGAGGTGTTGCATGAAAATTGGCATTGCCGGAGTCGGCGGCATCGGTTCCAACGTTGCGGTCAATCTGGTGCGTAGCGGTGTCGATGCATTGAAGATTATTGACTTCGACCGGGTAGAACCCTCGAATCTCAACCGCCAGTTCTATTTTCACGATCAGATTGGCCGGCTCAAAGTGGAGGCCCTGGCGGAAAATCTGCGGCGCATCAGTCCAAACCTCCAGATAGAGCCCATGTTTGAGCGAATTGATAGCACCAATTGCTTAGCGCTCTTTGCCGATTGCGATTTGATTGTCGAGGGATTTGACCGACAGGAAGATAAAAAAATGCTGCTGGAAACTATGGGCAGCAAACGGATTGTTATTTCTGCCTGCGGGATAGCCGGCAGCGAACTCGACACCATTCGCACGCAACGGCTCGGCCTTTGTTGCATTGTCGGCGATTTCATCACCGACTGCGCCTACGCCCCTCTTTTTGCTCACAAAGTAACAACAGTTGCAAACCACATGACCCATCTCATTCTGCAACACGGTGCAACCCATGGAAAAGACAACGAACACTAAACCCGCCTTCCCCGTTGGCGTCTACGGCATCACCGCCGAAAAATTCTCAGCCGGCCGCAGCAACATCGAGGTGGTGCAGCAGATGATCGCGGGTGGCATCCACATCATCCAGTATCGGGAAAAAAGGCCCTACAAGAGCCTTGGCGAGATGCTGGAAGAATGCCGGGCCATACGCCATCTTACCCGAGAGTCCGGTGTCCTTTTTATTATCAACGACTACCCAGATATTGCCCAGTTGGTTGATGCCGACGGAGTTCATGTCGGTCAGGATGATTTTCCAGTTACCGAGGTGCGACGCCTGATCGGCCCGCACAAACTGATCGGCCTTTCCACCCACAATCCCGATCAGGCTGCTGCGGCTGTCCTTGCAGGTGCCGATTATATCGGGGTCGGCCCGATTTTTAGCACTCAGACCAAAGACGACGTGTGTGCTCCTGTTGGGCTTGGCTACCTCGATCATGTGGTGCGAACCTGTCCCTTGCCCTTTGTCGCTATCGGCGGCATCAAGGAACACAATCTTGACCAAGTCCTGGCACATGGTGCCAAAACTGTCTGCCTGGTCACTGAAATCGTTGGAGCCGCAGATATTGCAGCTACCGCACGCAGGTTGCATACAATCTGTGTCTGAATCAATTAATCCAACCATCAACCTCCACACTCAAGGAGAATTATACTATGGCCCATGCAACCCAAATGGCTGCCGCACGCCAGGGCATCATGACGGCACAGATGCAACAGGTGTTC
>CAITZN010000416.1 GCA_903896915.1 uncultured bacterium | reverse complement strand
CCGTACCGGTTTTCCCCAAGAGTGGATAAGGAAGATTCATCTTTGTCAAAACCTTGTCGCGAGCCGGATCACTGCTGTGGAGCCGAACGCGTTCCCCCGCATATTTTCCGGTACCGTAAGGAATAGTATTCTGGAGAATATTACAGATTGCCGCTGAACTTTTAGCATCAAGCACCGGTTTTTTATGAACCTTCCGGGAATACACGACCCGCCCTTCCGGAGTTTCAATGCGTTCAATAATAGCCAGGCCATCCTGATCCGAACGGCTATCATCCTCTGTGGCAGCAAGGTTTTGCGCAGTCGCGGTATCATGACGACTGCCGGTGACCAGCGTCTCATACATGCGCGTAATCTCAGAAAGGGAGACGACATTGGATCCTAGCGGTAAAGACAACACCGGTTCAAACTTGCTGTTGATTCCACACTCCTTGGCGAACCGGACCAAATACTGCAAACCGAGCATTATCCGAAAATCACGAACCTCACTAAGGATATCGAGAGTATAGGGCTTGTCGACCAGATACTTTTCCCGCTCTACACGCAGCTGATCCTCCACCAACTGCAAAGTTCCAGCAGTTACGACCCCGTCAATCTGGACCTGTTGCCAAAAGGCTTCGACCTGGGATTGGTCCAAAGAAGAGAGACGATCAATAACCTCCTGAGGCCTGATCTCGACCCAATTAGGGGAAAAGACCTGACGCGACGTATAGATGAATCTGTCAGTTGTATCGCGAACAAGTCGACCACTGGAGGAAGCTGTCACCTGCCCCGGATTATCGAAAACACTATCAGGGTCAATCCGCCGCACTGAAGCTTGCAGGGACTGCTTATAGGAAAGAAATGACGGGAGCAACGCGCGCAAACCAAGATAATTGGGATCGTATTTCAACCGCACCAGTTGATTATATTCATTAGTGCGGTTGTCGAAAAGGAAATCGGGCTTAAGCGCCTTGACGGCACTATTAAAAGCAGCCTGTTCAAGCAATTCCCGAGACAGAATAATGCCGTACTTGTCACGGATCCGCTCTTTATAACGCTGATAATTTTCCATGCCTCTGCCCTCGACTCTCGGGGCCATATCCAGTTGCGCTGCCAGTTCACGAATTCTTGGTAACGTCAAATGATCAGTGAGATGGTACAATAGCCAAACGGCGGCCACGTTCTCAGAGGTTACCCCAGCCCAACTCAGAGAAACCGAACTGAAGGGACTTTCGTGATCCGGTTGCGGGGAATAAGGCCGGTTCATGAACATAAAAGTGTCCCGGCTATTACTGAGCATGTCAACGGAACTCCAGCCCAGTTGCAGTGCCGCTGCAAAAAGAAAAGGTTTAAAGGTCGACCCCATCAACCGCTTGCCATTGGTTGCCCGGTTAAAATTAAGATTCGACATCCCCCCGCTCATGCCTCGAATAGCGCCTTCCTGCAAGACAAAAGCCGCGCCCTCCACCTGTGGAAATCGTTCGAGATCAAGAAGGAGTTTTCCCTTGTCGTCGATACTACGAATGCTCACATATATCTTGTCGCCCTTCTGTAGTTCTTTCAGCAGCGCCTTCTTATCCGCCGGACCAGGGGTCGCGTAGGCATTCCGGTTGAATTTAGCAAGAGACTCAACCAACCGTCCGATCCCGGTATTATCAAGCACGCCTTCGACCAAGCCTTCGTTGAAATGGACTCGAACCTTCAATCCCTGTTCAGCGGTATCGCTTATTTCCTGAATCGTGCCAAAAACGAATTTACTTGGGGTAAATTCACCGTCCCCTGGGTATTCAAGTGCTTTATATTCGGCCTGGACAAGCAGTCGAGGATAGCCCCGAAGCCGGACATCAAGCTGGGAAAGATGCCGACGAAGGGCAAAAACTGTTTTACCCTGTACTTCGTTATCGAGCGATGTGATGACATGCACACCAGAGGTGGAGACATTGGATATGCCGTTCTCTTCGAGGCTTTCGGCAATAGCGGGTGCACCTAACCCTTCCTTTACCAGATCCATAGCCGTATTCTGAGCAAAGGCCATTTTCCCTTGCTTAAAAACGATTTCACTTGCTTTGAGATTGTTGAACTCTCCCTCGCTGATCTTGCCGGCTTTCAACATCCTGCCAACAACATAGTTAATCCTCTCCTTGGCCCTTTGTTTGACTTGCTCGCCATCCCCGACATTTTTCTTGAGAAATGGATTGTAGTAATTGGGTCGTTTGACGCTGCCAGCTATAAAAGCGCATTCCAGAAGACTCAACTCCTGTGGTTCTTTATCGAAAAAATAACGGGCTGCGACCCCAAGCCCATGACCGTTACCGCTGACAAAAAATTGATTACTGTAAAACTCAAGAATTTTCTCCTTGCTGTACTTACGTTCCAGCCGTAAAGCAAACAGCAACTCCTTAAGCTTCGCCTGCAGACTCCGCGAT
>CAITZN010000415.1 GCA_903896915.1 uncultured bacterium | reverse complement strand
TTTGAAAATATCCGGAACTTTGTTACCTACATATTTGCTTCAAACATCCCCGAGGTGATTCCCTACATCGGCTACATCCTGTTCGGCATCCCTCTGCCGCTGACAATCATGCAGATTCTGGCGGTTGACCTCGGTACCGATATGCTTCCCGCCCTGGCACTCGGTTCGGAAAAACCTTCGCCGGAGATCATGAAGCTCCCACCCCGCCCGAAGGCGGAACGTCTCCTCACCAGGGGGGAGCTGACCAGAGCGTACCTCTTTCTGGGGATGCTTGAAGCGGTGGCCGGCATGTCTGCTTACTTTTACGTCATGCAGCACGGTGGATGGCACTGGCCGGAAACGCTTCCCCCCGACTCATCGCTCTATCTGCAGGCAACCACCGCCTGCCTTGCCGGTATTATTGCCACGCAGATCGCCAACGTCTTCACCTGCCGCTCCTCGATCCTCTCTCTCTCCACTCTCGGATTTTTCTCCAACCGCCTGGTGCTGGTCGGTATCGCCGCCGAACTGGCGCTGACCGGCTTTATCATCTACACGCCGCCCGGCAATGCGATTTTCGGCTGTGCCCCGATCGGCATCACCATATGGCTGCTGCTGATTCCCTTTGCCCTGCTGCTGGTCGCAGATGAAACCCGCAAATATTTTGTCAGACGGGTCGGGTAGAGAAGCGGATTTGCTGTTTTCACGGCGGTCAAAACTGGTAGACTCGCTTCTCGTGTAGTAATTGTCTTCGATCTAAATGGTTTTATCCGTCTTTATCTCTTCTTTATCCCTGCAAAAAGCCTTTGAAGTTAAAAGCAAACCTTTTCGTCTGAGAGTTTCTGATTCATATTCGGATTCAGATCACCTTTACTTCGTCGCGCAACAGCCGGACAAGCTCGCCAGCAGCCTGTGAAGCTGCACCTTCGATCATCTTCACAGGTTGCCGTACTTTAGGCCGACTGTAACCCCGGACTTGTGGCGACGCAACAGCTTCGACACCGATATCAGTAAGGCTGACTTTAGGCACTTCAGCTTTCATCGCCTTCATAACACCCATGACCTGGGGAACACGCGGGGTGTAAAAACCCTTTTCAGCGGTCAATGCCACGGGCAGGGAGGCTTTTACTGTCTCTGTGCCCCTCTCGGTTTCCCTTTTGGCCGTGATGTCATTGCCATCTATCCGGAGAGCGGTCACACCTTGCACGCACGCAATGCCGAGCAGTGCAGCTACCATGGGGCCAACCATCCCCGCCTCATCGTCGGTAGATTTTTTTCCGGCAAAAACCAGATCGAAACCTTCTCTTTTGATCAAACCGGCAAGCGCCTGAGAGACTACCAGAGGGCCAGCGCCTTCCAACGCCGGGTCGTTGATGTGAATGATCCGATCCACACCCATGGCCAGTGCTCTGCGCAGTGCATCTATTCCCGTGCCATTTCCGGCTGAAACGGCGTAGATTTCCACGCCGCCAACGGACTGCTTGACCTGCAGAGCGGCTTCGACAGCAATCTCATCGAAATAGTTCAATACGCGCTTCTTCTCCATGTTCAGAGTTTTGCCTCCAGCGGCAATTTCGACATGGGCCTCCAGATCAGGCACCTCTTTGACCAGAACAGCAATCTTCATGATATATCTCCTGCAAAGCGGTTATTGGCACACACTTTTTACTGGAACCAGCCTCGATTCAGATCGTCTGCCAGCGTCTGAATGGATTCAGCGGCCAGCCACGAGTTCCCGGCCGATGAAATTACGCAAAATTTCATGGGTGCCGCCCCCGTAGAGAAGGAAACGGGCATCCCTGAAGTAGCGTTGGGGACCATACTCCTGGGCAAAGCCGTTAGCACCAAAGATGCGGGTTACTTCATCAACGACCTTTAAACAGGTCTCAGTGGCAAACATCTTCGCCATCGCAGCTATTTTACGGGTGGGGAGCCGTTCACCCAACATCCAGGCGGTTTGGTAGACCATCAGCCGAGATGCCTCCATTTCGGTGGCCATATCGGCAAATTTTGCGCGGATCAACTGGTATTCGCCGATCGGCTTGCCAAAAGCTTCACGCTTACGCGCATACTCGAGGGCATCATCAAAAGCAGCACGGGCAATACCAAGGGCCATAGCGCCGGTCATACAGCGGACCTCATCGAGGATCTCCCCAAGGTAGTCACCACCTCTCCCCACTTCTGCACCGAGGAGGTTTTCGTCAGGCACAAACACATCCACGAAGACCAATTC
>CAITZN010000414.1 GCA_903896915.1 uncultured bacterium | reverse complement strand
TGCCCTCTACGATTCTGATATGTACCTTAACGGTATCGCCAGGCCTAAACGCCGGGATATCAAAACGCATCTGCTCCTGATCGATCTTATCCAAAATATGCATAGCCATACTTTTTTCATTTACGACAAGGGCTCTCTATCTGCATGTCCCTGCCGAAGGATGCCTCCAAATCATCCTGGAAATGTATACGTCAAAACGCTTTAAAGTATCGATTACAATCGTCCCAACCATTGGGTTGATTGTTCGTCATGCTTAACCTATTCACTTGTCACCGCTAGCAGCCTGTCCATAATGATCGAGGCTGCGGAACGCACCGACAGATGATTAAACCCGGTAATGCCGCTCAGTGGCGGCAAAACGCCATCAACCATTGCCAGTATCTCGGGGCTCAAACCCCAAGCCGTACCGAACAACAGCAGCACAGGTGCTCCTTGAAAAATTCGCTCTCGAACCTCGCCATAGGCAACGGTGTTCGCCTGTACATTGGCACAGGTGGCAAGGACAAGGGGTTTCTCACCAAATCTCTCTGAAGCCCCAGCCATGGCCTCCGCAAGAGTGGAACAGATCGTAATGATCGACAGGGCATTACTCCGATCCGGGTTGACGGTACCGCCATAACCTTTGGTCCAATGGCTGACAATTTGCCCAGCCAATTCCTGCTGTTCCTTAAAAGGAGTGATTACCCAGTAGGTCCCGATCCCATAGGTCCTGCCTGCCCTGGCGATATCATGCAGGTCCAGATTAGTAACCGCGCTCCCGATTGTTTCACCGTTACGGTTTATTACCGGATAATGAACCAGGGCAACATCAACCTGCACTGTGGTGTTCGGTCCTGTGTTCCTTGACAAGGGTATCTATCCGGCTAAGCAGCGCTTCTTTTTTTAATATTTTCCGTTCCGCTGCTGTAAACTGCACATCGGCTAGCAGTTCCGGCCTACGTTCCAGGGTAATCTTCACGGATTCAATAAATCTGTGCCGAGTTATAGCGGCATGGTCCCCTGAGAGCAAAACATCGGGAACTGCTGTCCCCTCAAATACCCGAGGTCTCGTATACTGCGTGTGTTTCAGCATCCCGCAACTGAAGGAATCATTTGCAGCCGAATCCTCGCACCCAAGGACACCGGGCAACAATCTGCTGACCGCGTCCATCACCACAAGAGCGGCGAGTTCCCCCCCGGTCAGGACATAGTCTCCAATGGAAACTTCTTCGTCCACATATTTTTCCCGAAAGCGCTCATCAACCCCTTCATATCTGCCACAGACAAAAACCAGTCGCGAATATGCCGCCAGTCGATGTGCGGTTGCCTGCGTAAACAATTGCCCTTTGGGCGACAGTAAAATCACCCTGGTCGGCATATCGCCGACGAGTACAGCTTTCAGGCAATCTGCAAGGGGTTCCGGCTTCATCACCATGCCTTCACCGCCTCCGAAGGGCCGATCATCGGTCATCCGGTGCCTGTCAAGTGCATAGTCACGTATATTGTGAACGCCCACCTCGATTTTCCCATCCTGTAAGGCCCGCCGGATTATCCCTTCCTGCAATGGCGATACAAAAAAATCAGGGAAGATCGTTAACACATCAAAAATCATCGAAGGAGGACCAGGTTCAGCTGTTGATTTCAAGCAGCCCCGGCGGCAGATCGAAGACAACCATTTCTTCATCGATTGCGACAATAAATTGCCGTACTAACGGAACAAGATATTCTTTCTGGGCATCCTGTATGACCAGAATATCATGACCACTCGTACACACAATTGCTTTAATCTTGCCGAGAATCAATCCGGCCACAGTACTCGCCTGCTTGCCCTCTAGCGTGTAGAGGTAAAACTCATCCTCACCGATAGGCAGCAAATCACTACTGGGCAACCATATTTGCAGCCCCGAGAGCTGTTCGGCCTGATTCCGGGTCGAACACTCCTCTAACCGGAGAATAACCGAATTGCCGCTGACCTTAGCCAGGATGTTCGTATAAGGAACCCTGGTCTTTCCATTATCAGCGGAAAGATATAAGCGCCGATACTGTGAAATATTACCCGGTGTTTCCGTATAGGGACGGACTTTAAGTTCGCCCTGAATGCCGTGAGGCTTGGTAATGGTTCCGAGCAAGATGAAAGTCTCAGCCTGCCGAGATGATTGCGGCGTCACTATTCCACTATTTCAAGGCGGGCACGCTTATTATCCCCAGTCTTGGATGCTGCAAGCACTGCACGCATCGCTCTGGCTGTCCGCCCCTGTTTGCCTATTACTTTCCCCAAGTCTTCCTGGGCAACCCGCAGCTCGATGGTGACATTCTCGCCATCCTCCTGCAAAGTAACAGTGATTTTTTCAGGATGTTCTACCAATTTCGAAGCGATAAACTCTATCAGATCTTTCATTTATGCCGTAGCAACCACTCCCGGAACATACTTCTTGATCAGGCTTTCGACAGTTTGTGTCGGTTTGGCGCCTTGTTTCATCCAGGACTCAAGCTTTTCGTTATCTATCTGCACGGCTGCCGGGTCTTGCATCGGATCATAAGTACCGACAATATCAAGGAATTTACCATCACGCGGCGACTCGCTGTCAGCGACGACGATACGGTAAAACGGTTGTTTTTTCCGGCCTTTTCTGGTCAAACGAATACGGACTGCCATTGTTTACTATCCTCCAGTGGACATCATCGCATCAGCACTAACCACTGCCAGCCCTGATGGAACGATATTTTAAGTAAAATTTAAGTTATAACGAATTTATCGAGTTAGCCCCTTGGGGAGCTTTCGGCGTTTGCCGCCGGTCATGATGCCTTTTCCTTTAAAACTCTTCATCATTTTCAACATCATGGCATAACTTTTCAAGACGCGGTTCACCTCATTAACAGAAGTACCCGAACCTTTGGCGATGCGAAGACGCCGGCTAGCATCAATAATTCTATGGTTGCGACGCTCCTTCAGGGTCATCGACCGAATAATAGCTTCGGTCTTGCCCAATTCTTTTTCATCGGGTTTGGGCGCATCTTTCAACTGTTTCAGCTTGTTGATGCCTGGGATCATGCCCATGAGCTGTTCGAGACTGCCCATTTTCTTGATCTGCTGGATCTGCTCGAGAAAATCCTCAAGGGTAAAGGCATTTTTCTGGATTTTTCTAGCAAGCTGATCGGCACTTTTTTGATCAACGACTGCTTCCGCCTTTTCAATAAGCGAAAGGACATCGCCCATGCCAAGAATTCTGGACGCCGCCCGATCCGGATGAAAAACTTCCAGAGCCTCGACGGATTCGCCGACACCTACAAACTTAATAGGTTTACCGGTGACCTTCTTGACCGACAAGGCCGCGCCGCCACGGGCATCGCCTTCCATCTTGGTGAGGATAACGCCGGTGATCTCCAGAGCACTATTAAACTTATCGGCGACTGCCACCGCATCCTGTCCGGTCATGGCGTCGGCAACGAACAACACCTCGGTCAGTGGCACCGCCCGGCTGATCTCCTGCAACTCGGCCATCAGGGCATCATCGACATGGAGGCGACCTGCCGTATCGATAATAACGGTGTCGTAATTGGCTCTGGTTGCCTCAGCTAAGGCCAGTCGGGCGATATCAACCGGATTCTGCTCGGTGGTCGAAGCAAAATCCGGGACACCTATCTGTCCGCCGAGGACATGCAATTGCTCGATTGCTGCCGGGCGATAGACGTCAGCCGGAACAAGCAAGGGTGTTCGGCCTTTTCCCTTGAGCTGCAAAGCCAATTTGGCTGCCGTGGTAGTTTTACCCGAACCCTGAAGACCGGCAAGCATAATGACCACGGGCTGTCGGCCATCGAGCTGAAGCGGTTCGGTTTGGCTGCCGAGCAGCGCAACCAATTCATCATGCACTACCTTGACAACCTGCTGTCCCGGGGACAGGCTCAACAACACCTCCCGCCCGATCGCCTTCTCGGTTACCGCAGCGATGAATTCTTTGACCACGCCAAAATTGACATCAGCTTCGAGCAGTGCTGTACGCACCTCGCCCATAGCCTCCTGAATGTTCTCTTCAGTCAGCTTGCCGTGTCCGCGCAATTTCTTAAAAGCGCTTTCTAGACGGTCGGTTAGATTCTCAAACATGATATATTCGATATTAAATACACTATAAATTCAGGCAAGAAGCCAAGGCAAGCCTGTCTTCGCTGATACAAATAAGAAAATTGCGATTATTACCCTACACGCCCGTGCTTGTCAAGCGAG
>CAITZN010000413.1 GCA_903896915.1 uncultured bacterium | reverse complement strand
TGCATCGGACACCTATCTGATGGACAGAAATGGATTAACGATAGCGGCAAGTAATTGGAAAGATAAGAATACGTTTGTCGGCGAGAATTTCAGCTACAGACCTTATTTCCAGGAGGCCATGAGTGGTCGACTTGGAAAATATTTTGCTTTGGGTACCACCTCAAGTCTCAGGGGCTATTACTTTGCCTATCCGGTTCGTCAGAATGCAGAAATTCTGGGAGCATTAGTTATAAAAATCAATATAGATTCCGTTGAAAATAACTGGGGGCATGAAGATCAGACATTCCTTGTCACTGACCCAGATGGTGTAATTTTTTTATCCACTAATAAAGATTGGCGTTTTCGCACCCTAGCGCCCCTTTCGAAAGACGTTTACCGGAATGTGATGGAAAGTCGCCGTTATCCTAATTCGCTTGTTGAGCCGCTAAGTGTGGTGAGTGAACAGGAAAAAGATACGGGAAAGATCATTCGGATAAAAGGGCCCCAAGACCACAAAACCAGAAAGTATCTGCTGCAGACTCAATTTATGCAGCAGGCTGGCTGGAACGTACAGATTTTGACCGACACCTGGCGTGTGGAACGATTTGTTTTTCTTGTTTTTCTGGTGTTGAGTTCGATTCTTATCCTGGGCACTCTGCTTGTACTTCTCTTGAAACAGCGTCGTCAAAGAATATCTGACCTGCGTCGTTTCGAAGATCAGTCTCGCAAGGTATTACAGGCTGCCAACGAGAAGTTGGAGACACGTGTAGAGGAACGGACTCATGAATTGACTGCAACGAATACCCTTCTTCGCAAAGAAATTGACGATCGAAAACGAGCTGAAAAAGCCCTTCAACACACCCGATCTGAACTGGTGCATGCCGCCAAGATGGCGGCTCTCGGACAGATGTCTGCAGGAATTAACCATGAATTAAATCAACCGTTGGCTGCGATCAGAAGCTATTCTGATAATGGAAAATTGTTTCTCCAGAAGGGAAGGCTTGAAGATACCATGTGGAATCTTGAGCAGATTAGTGAACTGACCGAAAGGATGGCCCAGATAGGGGTGCAATTAAAACAATTTTCCCGAAAGACCAGCGGCCAGATAACGGTGGTACCGCTTCATGGTGTGATTGACGGAGCCTTGGAAATAATGGGCCCTGTTATTCGCAAATCAGAGGTTGCAATCGATGTGGCCTTTCAGCCCCTAGACATAGAAGTTCGTGCTAATCATATATTATTACAACAAGTTTTTGTCAATTTAATCGGCAACGCCCTGCATGCGGTGGAAGGATTACCACAACAAAAAATCAATATTATTGCTTTTCGAAAAGATGGCAAGGTCGCCATCATCGTTGAAGATAACGGTACCGGCATACCGCCAGAACATCTGTCTCGTATTTTCGAACCCTTCTTCACCACTAAACAAAGCGGTCAGGGGCTTGGTCTTGGCTTGACTATCACAGAGCGTATACTCCATGAAATGAATGGAGAAATTCATGTGGTTGCATCACAGGTCGGGGCAAAATTCGAATGCAATCTTGAGGAAGCGTAAACGTAGCTATGGAAGTCGGGAAACAAGTCCTATTTATCGACGATGAAATACACATTCGCCAGGCCAATAAGCAGACGCTAGAGCTCGCTGATCTGGATGTCACCTGTTTCGATTGCGCTGAGAATGCGTTGCCGCAACTTTCGATAGATTGGCCGGGAGTGGTGATTTGTGATATCCGCCTACCGTGCATGGATGGACTGGAATTCCTGTTGCTGGCCCAGAAGATCGACCGTGATCTCCCTGTCATTCTTATTACCGGCCATGGTGATATCTCCACAGCGGTTCAAGCCATGCGTGATGGCGCATATGACTTCATAGAGAAACCCTATTCAACGGAACGTCTTGTAAAAACGGTGCAGCGTGCATTGGAAAAGAGGATGCTTACCCTGGAAAATCGCATTCTCCGTCAGGAACTGGAAGCTCATAGCGCTCCAGGCCCTCGAATTATCGGCAACACGCCAGCGATGATCAGACTGCGTTCCACCATCGCCAGGGTCGCTGATACGGGGGCTGATATATTGATTGTTGGTGAAACCGGTACTGGCAAGGAACTGGTTGCCCGTTCCCTGCATGAACACAGCCAACGGAGGACGAAAAACTTCGTCGCTGTCAACTGTGGTGCTGTTCCAGAGAGTATTATCGAGAGTGAACTTTTTGGGCACGAGGCAGGTGCATTCACCGATGCTAAAAAGACTCGAATCGGTAAATTCGAACATGCCAATGGTGGAACCTTGCTCTTGGATGAGATTGAATCCATGACACTGAGAACCCAGGTCCATCTGTTGCGGGTTCTTCAGGAGAGAAATCTGGAAAGGTTAGGATCAAACAAGGTGATTCCTCTCAACGTTCGAGTGATTGCCGCCTCCAAAACAGACCTGCTGCAGGCCTCCAAAACAGGTTTGTTCAGGGAGGATCTCTATTATCGTCTCAATGTAGTCTGCTTGGAAATCCCTCCATTGAGGGCGCGCCTGGAAGATATCCCGCTTCTTTTCCACCACTTTCTCCTGGTAGCCGGCCACCGCTATCAACAAGAAGTCACGCTCCCGAAGGCATCACAGATGAATGCCCTGATGGCTTATGCGTGGCCGGGGAATGTCCGTGAATTGCGTAATCTCGCGGAAAGATACGTGCTGCTGGGCAGTGAATACGGGTGGTCACTTGACCCATTATTGTCAGGGACTGAAAAAGAACAGAAAAACAACCTAGCCTACCGGGTAGATTGTTTTGAGCGAGGACTGATCGAGCAGGCACTTCTGGCCAGCAATGGCAGTATTAAAGATGTCATGGATGCTTTGGAGATTCCCCGGAAAACGCTCTCCGATAAAATGCGGAAATATGACTTGAACAAG
>CAITZN010000412.1 GCA_903896915.1 uncultured bacterium | reverse complement strand
TCCAGAAAAACGTAGGGCGGATAATTGTTATCCATGACCACCCGGACGGTGCGCGAGGCCGCATTCTCCGGATCTTTTGCATGAGCGGTGCAATTATAGACAACAACTGATGCCAAGAAGATGAGGATCAAAAAAACACGGTGCACAGATAAACTATTCCAGTTGGAGTTCTGGTTCATATAAGGGTTTCCCGATCTGAGATGAGTATCAACAGCCAGGAGAATCTCAAGTCGCTAAGTGGCAGTTGCGGCAAGGTATACCTTGAGAATGGGTGGTAAGCTTGGGAAGGTTTCCGCAACATGCTTTGGCTGTGCTCTTGTTGTCCGGCGTGGTCGTCCATCACCAACAAGAACTTGTGGTTGAGGAGACGGCTTCAGTATTCATTCTTATTTATAAGTCTTAGCACAGATCCGGGCTAATGCAAATGGCTATGGAAAAATGTATTTTGAGGGATATGAGGGCTTTCCTGTGGACGGAACAGGGCGGTCAAGATGTTGTAGTTTGATCACGTCTTTTACTGTCCATGATCCGTTCTAATTCGCCGCCATCGACAATTTCCTGGCGGATAAGAATGTCGGCCAAAGTCTCTATCTGTCGCCAGTTGGTTTCCACTAACTCGCCGGCCTTTTTCGTGGCCTTGTCAATCCAGAGGCGGACCTGACGTTCCACCACCTCCCGAAACAGCTGTTGGTTCACATTATGGGTGAGGGTGTCGGTGTGGACAAAACCCAACTCATCATCCATGCCCAGGTTGGCGATGGCGGTGTAGGCCTGGTGTGTCGCCTCCTCTAGGTCGCTGCTCGCCCCGGTGTCCATACCCTTGGCGCCGAATTTTTTCATGCTTGCCATTCTTCCAGCCATGAGCACGCAGATATTGTTGAACACCTCATCTTTGGAGAGGTTGCTGGGGAAATCATCAAAATTGTACGAGGTGAAACCCAGGGTTTGCAGGCGCGGGGTAATAGTGACCTGTTCGATTTTAATATCCGGGAGGAGCAGGTAGGAGAGCACCGCATGCCCGGCCTCGTGGAAGGCCGTCTGGCGCAGGTCTTCTTCCAGATTGCGGATATGCTTCTTGTCGAGCTTTGAGCCGTATTTGATGATATTGATCTGCTCGATGAGGATTTCTTCGCTGATGCAGTCAAGGCCATGGTGGATGGCATACAGGGACGCCTCCTTGCCGATACGCTGCAGTTCGTAGCCGTTCATGCCGGAGATGTAGCGGACCACTTTTTCCACATCGATTTTGCCGTCGTTGGGCTTTTTCAGGATCTGCTCAATGAAGAAGCGTCGCGCCTCCCGGTCAAGCTCTGGCGTCTCGACAAAGGTGTCGATTCGTTCCGGCTCAATCAGCAGTTCCGGCACCTCCTCCCGGCGCACCGCAGTAATCACGGTGAACACCGACTCTTCAGGATCGTCGGAAAGCGCGTCGATCTCTTGGGCAAGTTGGTCCGCCGGCACGCCGGTCAGCATCCCTTCCATTACTCCTTTGACGTCGATACCATCCAGGAAAACGATGCTGGGTGCGTATTCACGGGCCTTGAGATACACCAGGCGGATGTACTCGGGGTCAAATAGCTCGGAACGGGAGACATAGATGTAGGGGCGGCCGGCCTCCCGGGCAAAGGCCTTTCCCATCAAGGTCTTTCCCACCCCGGACGGCCCGTAGAGCAACATACCCTTGGGCATATTGATGGAGAATTTTTTCACCAGATGGGGATATTTTAAAGTGTTGATGATCTGCTTCAGGATGGTCTTGGTCTGGCGGTTACCGGCGATATCCGCAAAGCTAATCTCGGAAAATTCGATGACCGGCCGTTCGCTTCGTAACAGCCCTTTGTCTTTGGGCAGGGCGCGGATTTCTGCCCTGACCAGGCTGAAGATGAGGTTGCCCCCTTTCTGGTACTCCTTCCAGGTCAGC
>CAITZN010000411.1 GCA_903896915.1 uncultured bacterium | reverse complement strand
CTGGACGATGTTGCGGATTTTTGTATTGGTCAACAATCGCTTAAAAGAATGCTGGCAGCATCGGGTATCGTCCACACCGGCTATCTGCTCATTGCCCTCGTAGCTATCAGCACTAAAGATTTTACCGGCAGTGTTATCGCATTTTACCTGGCAGCATATGCAGCCGGCACCTTAGGGATTTTCGCAGCACTCTCCTATCTCGGAGGGGCCGGTGAAAAACGAAAAACTTTTGAGGACTTTAAAGGTCTCGCAAAAGTCCGACCCTATTCTGCAGCTGCCATTAGTATTTTTCTGTTGTCTATGGCGGGCATTCCTCCCACAGCCGGGTTTATGGGTAAATTCTATATTATTACCTCAGCAATTAATGCCGGTCACATTGCGCTGGCCGTACTGGGAATAGTTAGTAGCATCATCTCTATGTGGTATTATCTTCGGCTTATTATCAATATGTATTTTTATGAAGCCGAGGAGCAATTTGTTGATGCTGTTCCATCGCAATTGGCACCGATTTGTACCTTCATCTTAGTAATCTGTGTCTTTGCAATAAGCCTCTATCCGATAGCCATTTAGTTGTGTAACACAACCAATTTGTTAGCAATTCCAGAGTAACGCACCTCTCACTGTCATCCCCGAAAAATAAGAGTTTTCCGGGGATGACAGTATTTTCTCTATGCTATAATCCTTCCTCTTGCATTAACCTTTTCTCAATTTCTTTACAGAATTTTAGTTTTATTGTGTTCTTACGATCTATTCCAATTTTGATTCTAACCTTTGCCGTTCCCCCACCTGGACACCATGGATACCGTTACCCCTCAACCAGGATACGGGAGCAAACCGCCGCCCTGGGTATCGTTGCACTCTTCCCTGATTTTCCTGTATAGCTATCCCCGGTTACTGGGTTGGAGCCTTATTCTCGTCGTGATGACTGGAGTTTTCACCTGGCTAGGCTATCATCTCTCTGTTAACCTGATCGACAAATTTACCGTCTCCTATTTCAGCACACAACCGGTGGTTGAACATCTCTGGCATTGGCCTTTGTTATGGGGATGGACAGCGATCAAGTGGATTTTTCTCGTGCTCTCCAGAGTGGTTTCCTTTTACCTGGCTTTTGTCCTAGCCTACTGCCTGACTACGCCTGGTTATGTCTTCCTCAGTACCTGGGCTGGTAACCTGTACACTGAGAAGGCCGGGCAAGGGGAGGCAATGTTCAGCCTTGTCGGGATCCTTATCGATCTGTGGGAGGGCGTAAAAATTGGTGGCATCGGACTGGTCGTTACTGTCGCAGCATTACTTGCCAATCTCATTCCCGTCATTGGGCAGGTTACTGTGTTCATTCTCTACGTTTATTATTCGGCGTTGATGTTTGTGGATTTTCCTGCGTCTCGTTACCGTTGGAGCCTAGGACAAAAAATCTATTGGGTTCGCCAGTACCGAAACCAGTGTTTTCGTTTGGGATTGTTACCGGCAGTGATCAGCATAATACCCGTCTTTAATGTTTTTTTGATGGCCTTGTTTCTGCCACTCTTCACTATCCATACCACCCTCAATTTTCTTGCGATCGAGGGAAATAATTCGATCGTTCCTCAGCCCTGAAATCGACAGAGATTCAAATTCTATATGGATCTACAGATTAGACTTCGTACTACCCCTAGACTCCAAAACATCAGGAATACCATTTCATTCCTGCTAATTTTGGCTGCACCTACCCTGGTCCAGTCCAAAAGTGCAAGCATTGAGCTAGAATCTAGTTATCGGTTTTTGGTTAGTGATACGGAGGCTACTGGCGGTGTTCTCTATCTTGCCACCGCGGGTCAGCTTCAGGGCAAGCGGTTGCCGCTCAGTTTTGTCGATAGCGCTGCCTACTGGGGCGAACATGTGTGTCAGTTGCCTGGAAATATCTGTACGATTCTTGACACCTATAATCCTCAAATGTACACATTGCTCCCCCAGAAGAGCCTTGCGGGTGATCTCCAAACCGAACGGATCAATACCCATGACGGGGCCAACATTTACGATGCGGCAACCTGGCAGATTGCCGTCATGTTGGGGCATGTTATCAATCATTTTAGAATTCCTGACAATCAGGATGCGTACGCACTGGTAAACAATCAAAATCAACTGCTTCAGGAAGGTTATAGCGGCAATGCCAGTCATGCTGGAGTCGGCGCTAACCGGGCGATAACTGCTGGTGAGGTGTTTGTCTACAACCATCAGTTCATCTCCAACCCCAAGCACGCCTATACCTTTCGTATGCTCCCTCGCAATTGGCTCTCATCCGACCCTTTTTCCGGAACGCGCTATGCGGATCAGATCAAAACTAACGCTTTGCCGACACATAATCCTGACTATCAACCCGGCAAGGTAACCTGGACGGATTGGAAGCCAATTACCGGAGAAAATGCCTGGGCCTTTTTATTAGGGCCTTTGCACGCCGCATATATCAATTACGTCATCGATTTAAAAAAGACCTTTATACCGTATCAAGATCGAGCAGTTCAAAACGCGCTGGATCTCCTGCCAACCTTTGCAGCGATGCAATCGCCTTCAGGCGCGGTCTATTACGCACCAGCCGGTACGGTAGCAAACCAGGGCGACCAATTGATCAACTCTTACGAGGTTGCGGTTGAAAATAATTTTTCCTTGTATGCAGGACTGCAGATTCTCCGCGCCACCTTGCAGTCAACTTTAGAAAACGAGATAACCTTAAGTGCTGCAGATAAGGCAGTGATCAACAAAGCTTTACAGCTAAGCGATGCGATGATCAATGGTGGCACCCTCGAAGGCAATCGACAGACAGCAGGCTTGCTTGTATTTTTCAAAGATTCTGCCTGGCGTAATGGTGAGTTCGTGCAAGGCGGCTTTGCTGATGATCCGAAACGTGAGAGTCGGTGGGTTGCCAACTCGCAGCGAAAGGCTGTGGATGTTAATACCTGGGGCGTTGCAGCGCTCGGCGCACGGCAGATTGACCAATGGTTCGGTTTTGGTACATCCTATCAGAACTGGCAGCAGGTCAAGCAGTGGGGTGGGTACGGTGCTGGCAAGACGTTGTGGGGCGTAGGTTTTTCGGATCAGGATGGCAACGGCCTCAATGCTGACGGCACATATCGGCAAGGCATTCTATCTACCGAATGGACCGCGGGTGCTATCCTGATGGTTCGCAATATGCTCGCATATTATCAGACGATACCGCAGGCATCGTCGCAGTACGATACGGCCCGACGCTTTCTCGAAACACTTGAGCGCGATGAACAATCAATGCTGACCGCGATCAAAAATTTACGCATCGATACCTACGCAACTGTCAGGTTTCCAGGTCAGCCGAGCAATTACACAAAATTGCTGTCCCTACCGACCCAGCCGTATCTCTATGCGAGCAAACGGTACTTGATTCCTTTTGGTTGGTACGCCAATCCGCTACCGAGCACCTGCGCAACTGCGTGGATGCTCATGTTAGAGAATCGTTACAATCCCTTTGTTTACGGGGGAACGCAGTAATATCAGTGGTAACCCAAACTTTCTACCCCCCAATCCAGGGACATTATTCCTTAGTATGGGCGTCCTTTTTTTCATCCAGGAGATTTCGCACCAGCCCGACGAGAATGTCCTTCCCAACCGGTTTAAATAAACATTTCTTAATACCGAGGGCTTGGACAGTATCCGTGGCAACAGTTTCACTATAGCCCGTACATAGGATAATGGGGAGGTCCGGCCTAACTGCAAGAAAGGCCTTGGCCAGATCCGTGCCCATCATCTTTGGCATATTCAAATCAGTGATGAGGAGATCAAAGGCCAGGGGATCCTGTTTGAAGGCAATCATGGCGTCCGCACAATCTGTAAAGGCAGCGATCTGGTAACCCAACTCTGCGAGCATTCTTTTTAGTAATCCGACGATGGCTTCCTCGTCGTCAACGATCATAATCCGTTCGGTACCCTTTAATTGTTCTATGTTTATAGTGGGTTGTATTCTTGGTTGCAGGGCATGTTCTTCAGCAGCGGGTACATATATTGAAAACGTTGTGCCTTGTCCTGGGGTACTTGCAACAGTAATTGCCCCTCCTGCTCGAGTGATAATACTGTTGACCAATGCTAGCCCCAGGCCGGTCCCTTCACCCAGTTTTTTAGTGGTAAAATAGGGATCGAATATTTTGTTCATAACCTCCGCATTCATGCCGCAGCCGGTATCGGATATCGACAGTTTGACAAACCGGCCAGGGGCTATGTTATGGCCAAGTATGAGTGCTTTGTTTTCGTCCACTGGAACCGGCGCCAACTGTATTTCCAGAACATGGCTAGCACTCTGCGTATCACGCATGGCATGGTAGGCGTTGGTGCAGAGGTTCATGATCACCTGGTACATTTCGGTGGCATCCGCCATAATTGTCGGACATTCCGGATCAACGGTGCTTTTTATTTCGATTGAGGTCGTGATCGAGGGACGCAGGAGCTTGAGCACCTCTTTGATAATATTTTGGATCCTTACGGGCTGTTTTTGTTTTTCCACCTGCCGGCTGATGGTAAGGATTTGTTTGACCAAATCAACGGCCCTACTGGCTGATACGTATACCTGCTGCAAATCTTTTCCTGCCTTACTCTGTTCCCCGACTTCCTCTGCGGCGAGTTCAGTGTAGCCCAAAATACCTGTCAGAATGTTGTTGAAATCATGGGCGATGCCACCAGCAAGGGTGCCAATGGCCTCAAGCTTTTGCGCATGCTGATAAGAGGCCTCAAGCCGGATATGTTCCGTGACGTCCCGCTTGACCGCAACATAATTAACAATCGATCCTGCCGCGTTACATACTGGAGAAATCGTTATGTCTTCGGTGAAAAAACTGCCGTCCTTGCGCTTGTTCACCATGCGTGCCTTAAAGGTTTCACCCTGGGTAATGGTGTTCCACAGCGTCGCGTAAAAGGCTCTGTCCTGTTGCCCGCTTTTAAGGATGCGTGTAGTTTTGCCGATTACCTCTGCTTTGTCGTAACCGGTTATTTTGGTAAAGGCGGGATTGACATATTGGATGGTCCCGTTGGTGTCAGTGATGACAATAGTTTCCCCAGCTTGCTCAATCGCTGCCCGTAAGAGCTCAAGTTCAGCGTCGTTGCGTCTGCGCTGCAGCGATTCCGACAAGACCTGGGAGAGCGCCTCAAGGGCTTTCTGGTCGTAGGGTGCATAGCCTGAAGGTTTATTGACCACCACGATCATGCCGACAATTCGATCGTTCTGCTGCAGGGGAACCACCAAAAGAGCGGTCAACTGCGGATATTCGTTCAGGAGCTCAGCCAAGTGGGGATCCTGGCCAGGATTATTGATGAGCAACGATTGCCCATCATTCATGGCACTCTCAAAGATACCCCTTATGCCGAGATCTTTGCTGATCGCCTTTTCCGCTGCCAAAAAACTGCTGAAATCCCAATCGCTCGGGTCAACGGCAGCAGTGACCATGTCGCCCGATTGATTTATTTCGCCGACCCAACCTGCGGGGCTGCCGGTCAGCTTCTTTGCCTCGGAAAGACAGACAGTAACCACCGTTTCATTAGTCCTGGCCTTAATAGGATATTGAAGGATTTGGTTGATGGCTGCGGTGATGGCGATTTGCCGGTGCAGTTTTTCCTCAGTTCGCTTGCGTTCCAGTGCGTACAGAATGGAGCGCACAATGAGTTCGCTGGTGATCTGCCCTTTGATAAGGAAATCCTGTGCGCCTTCTTGGACGGCAGTGACTGCCGCCTCATGGTTGGTGTCACCGGTCAAGATGATAATCGGTATGTGAGAATCCAGAGCTTTCAAGTTTCGGAAGGTATCCAGTCCGCCACTGTCAGGTAAGCCGAGATCAAGCAAGATGAGGTCGATGGAGTTGTCTTTTGCCAACCGCTCCCTAGCCTCGGACAGCCTCTTTGCCGACTCAACTTGGAAGCTGACCGGCCCTGTTTCCGGCAACAGTATTTGGATCAGGTCCACATCGCCCGGATTGTCTTCAACAAGCAGGATTCTCAGCTCCATCTTTACTGCTCCTTATTTTCCGGGAGGACCACGATACTCAGCCAAAATTCTTCGATAGTCCGGACCACATGGAGAAACTGATGTATGTCAATGGGTTTGGTGATGTAGCAGTTTGCATG
>CAITZN010000410.1 GCA_903896915.1 uncultured bacterium | reverse complement strand
CGCCTTCCTTGCGAATGAGGAGGCTTTCGGCATTAGCATGCGGCACCGGCCAATCCTGCATCAGAGGGAAAATTTTCTTTACCGGATCATCCACCAGGATGAGCACGGCCACTACCTGTCGGTTTTTGTCAACCACCGAAATCGCTACATTGAGATGGATCAGCTCACAGGTATGGCAGTGATAAAAATCTCCAAGAACCGGATGGGGGGTCGATAAGGCTGCGGCCATGAGGGTTTCAACCTCTGGCTCAAGGGCCGAATTTTTATCTAACAGGGAAACCAGAATTCGGCCATCGGTACCGGCCAGAATCATGTTATGGTAGCCTTGCAGCGTCTGTAAAAATCGCATCCGCGAAGCAATATTTTCCATTACCGCCGGATCGCCCGTTTTGAGCCAGTCGAGCATATGTGTCTGGATATAGCCCGAAGAATCAAGTTGGGCATCGGAGAGACGCTCCTGTCGCCAGGCGAGTAAATGATTGGTTTTCAGCCGGGCGATGGTTTCAAGGTGCTCATAGTGATCAAATCGTTTTTCTGCTTCCCTGTACTTGACGAACCAGTACCCTCCCAGAATCAAACAAAGGACAATCAAACAGGCGAACGCGCCCAACAGCCATCGGCGTGGGAGAAAGTATCTATGGTAAGGATGCGTAGTGTTCATGGCGCACTCCCTGGATCGAATAATCGACCTGACCCCCCGACCTCGGTTCCTTTTTTGTGGGGAAGGGGGGCGGTAAAAAAGGCAGCCTGATCGGTGCTCGCTTGAACCATCTGGTTAAATTTATTGCGAGAAATTTCCATACTTTCATACATTTTCAACATTGCCAACTTCCCAATAGGAAGGGCTGGGTCTGTGCCGTACCTCTTTTGCAAACACAGCCTCATCGCTACGCTCACCAACCCCTTAAAAACACAACCGCAACACCTCGGGGGCGATGAGTTCCAACGGCATCACCTTATGAACGCCTCCATGCTTGATCGCTTCCGCTGGCATGCCGAACACCACGCAACTGGCCTCGTCCTGGGCAATAGTGATCGCCCCGCCATCAAACATCTCTTTCATGCTCCGGGCGCCATCATCGCCCATGCCAGTCATGATTACGCCCACAACATTTTTACCGCCGTACCGTGCCGCCGAACGAAACAGCACATCCACAGAGGGGCGATGTCGTGAGACAAGAGGTCCGGTCTTGACCTCGACATAATAGCGTGCGCCGCTACGTTTCAGCAGGGTGTGTTGATTGCCGGGGGCGATCAACACACGTCCACGAACAATTGTATCGTTGTCCGCCGCTTCCTTAACCGTAACCCGGCAGAGCGAGTCCAGTCGTCGGGCAAAAGCAGCGGTGAATGTTTCCGGCATGTGCTGCACAATCACCATCCCCGGCGCATCCTCGGGCAACATTTCCAGGAAGACCCGTAATGCTTCCGTGCCGCCGGTAGAGGCTCCGACCACTACCACCTTCTCGGTGGTCTGGATCATAGCTTTCGAATTCGGCTTATCCATGATCACATCAGCGGAGTATTTGGGCGAGATTTCCTTCAGAGTGCTATGCACCGTCGCCCTATGGCCGGGCCGTGAGGCTGCGGCTCCCTTAACTGCATCACAGATCATGATGCGGGACTCCTCAATGAATTGCTTGGTGCCCATTCGAGGTTTGGTGATGATATCCACCGCCCCGTATTCCATGGCCTTGAGCGCCGATTCGCTGCCGCCTTCGGCTAAGCTCGAACACATCACCACTGGAATGGGATGCTGACTCATTAATTTTTGGAGAAAGGTTAAGCCATCCATGCGCGGCATTTCAATATCTAGGGTGATCACATCG
>CAITZN010000409.1 GCA_903896915.1 uncultured bacterium | reverse complement strand
CGCCGACACGACGCGGTTGTATTCAAAAGGGGCCTATCTCTCTTACGGACATAACCATACGGAACACTTTCTGAGTGAGGGCTTTGACGGTTACCTGTCAAAGCAGATGGAGCAGCAGGAACTGATTAATGAGATGAAACGGGTAATGAATTTTAGTTTTTAAAATCATTAGCTTATGATACGATCCAATCTAACATATAAAAAAGTATGCTAGGAGAAAATATGCCTGATTGGTCATTTTACGGGAGGAATCAACCGCTTGCAGAACTGCGAAAGATTATCAAAGAGCCCCGGTGGTTCTTCTGCAGAGTAGCAGGACGGCGGCGGATCGGCAAAACTACCCTGCTTAAAGAGTTAGCACTGACAGAAACTGTGCTGAGTTACAAACTCAGCGGCAAACTGTTGTACATGCAGGTGCCTGACTCTGATGAAAAAGATGTTGCCGCATCATTCAGACGTCAGTTGGAAGAGTTCGAGATTCCTGAAGTCCAGGCACTTGCCCCGGCTGTCAAGGACTTCGCATCAATGGCCGTAGCCATTGGAATGGCGTGTAGATCAGGGGTCGTAGTCGTTCTGGATGAGTTCCAGTATTTCACCCGGGCAAAGATGCGCCCATTCAATTCATTTCTTCAGGCCGAAGTGGACGAATTACGTTTCAACAACCCCAAACAAGGCGGGCTATTTGTCCTGGGGTCATTGCAGTCCGAAATGAATGTATTGCTTGAAGACAAAGCGGCCCCACTCTATGGCCGGATAACAAACCGGTTGGACCTGGATCATTGGGACTTTGAGGATCTTCTGGAAGTGTTTTCCAGCCAGAATATCGAGGATCCAACGCAATGGCTTACGCTCTGGACGTTCTTTGAAGGTGTGCCTAAATTCTATCACGATGCCTACGTTCAAGGTCTTTTTCAGGTGCCCGTTGCACAATTTACAGAGGAACTGATAAAAACCATGTTCGTCAGCAGCTCAAGCCCTCTGGCTGAGGAAGCGGATACCTGGTTCCTGCGCGAACTCAGAGGCAAGGCGGTCTCCGTTCTGCATTTCATCTCAGAGCATCCCGGTTGCTCCCATGGCGACCTGGTGGCTGCGCTCAATGACCCGAGTGAACCGAATGCTCTCGGTTCAAATTTGTTGCGCCTGGTCAACAACTACGCAATGGTTGACAAGCTGCACCCTGTTTTTTCTGACAGCAAGAGTCGAAACGCGCGCTATTATATTGCGGATAATTTTTTGCAGGCCTGGTTGGCTGTCGCGAAACCGGCACGCGAGGCGGCTCGCATGAAACCTGTGGAAAAAGCTCTCTCCTATGCAATCCCTCGCTTGCAGGCTCTTGAGGGGTATGCCTTTGAAAAACTCATCCGCAAGCTGCATCTTGAATGTTCCCAAAAAGGCAAGGGCGATTTTGAGCTGACCAGCATCAGCCTCGGTTACTGGAATCGGGCCAGGAACCTGGACCAGAGTATAGAGATTGATGTAGTTGCCCTGGACGAAACCAGCAAAACGATTCGTTTTGG
>CAITZN010000408.1 GCA_903896915.1 uncultured bacterium | reverse complement strand
GCTCTCCCAGCTGAGCTATTCGCCCTTAAGGTGACGGAGTATTTATCAAGATAGCGATTGTCCGTCAAGCAAAAAACATAAACCCTTCAAAGTAATACCTCAATCCGCGGTCTGTTCATTGCAAGACCGAGAGATGGTTTAACCTATTGTGCCGGGGTATTGTGTGAGGAGATTGTAAAGTCATTAAAAATGGACTCCAGCGACACATCCTTAAATAAGGTCTCCCCTTCTCTCAATATCAGCGCCTTATGTAGCACCTCATCGACATCATCCACCAGTTCGATGGTCAGACTGTTACGAATTTTCAGCGGCACATCGCGAAGATTGCGCTCATTTTCACGAGGAATCAGCACGTTGGTTATATTGCCCCGCTTCGCTGCCAACAGCTTCTCGGTAAGCCCGCCGATAGGCAAGATCCTACCACGCAAGGTTATTTCGCCGGTCATGGCCAGTTTACGGTCCACCGGTAGCTTGAGAATAGCCGAGACAATGGCTGTGGCAATAGTAATGCCCGCCGATGGCCCATCTTTGGGGATAGCCCCTTCAGGTACATGGACGTGAATGTCGATTTTCTGATAAAAATCGGAGTCCAACCCGAGGCGCATGGCACGAGAACGGACATACGACAAGGCCGCCTGCGCTGACTCCTGCATGACATCACCGAGCTTGCCGGTAATGGTCAGCTTGCCGGAACCGGGCATGATAGTGGCTTCGATCTGCAGCAGTTCTCCGCCGACCTCGGTCCAGGCCATGCCGGTGGTCAAGCCAATCTCATCGTGATCTTCGGCCAGGCCGAAACGATACTTGGGAACCCCCAGGTAGCGCTCGATGGCCTGGGGCGAAATCCGGTATTTCTTCCGGGGTTCCTTATTTTTGAGCCGCTCACGGGCCACCTTGCGGCAAACACTAGCGATCGTGCGTTCCAGGCTACGGACCCCAGCCTCCCTAGTATACCGGCGGATAATTTCAAAAATTGCCTTATCGTTGAGAGCAATTTCATCCTTTTTAAAACCGTTGGCTTCCAACTGCTTAGGGAGGAGAAAATCAGTGGCAATATTCAGCTTGTCTTCTTCAGTATAACCATTGAGATGGATGATTTCCATGCGATCCTGCAGGGGGACCGGGATACCATGAAGAGTATTAGCTGTAGTGATGAAAAAAACTTCGGAAAGATCGTAATCCACATCCAGATAATGGTCATTAAAAGCATAGTTTTGTTCTGGATCCAATACCTCGAGCAGAGCCGACGACGGATCACCGCGAAAATCGACGCTCATCTTGTCGACTTCATCCAGACAGAATACCGGATTGATCACCCCGGCCTTTTGCATGGACAAGATGATTTTGCCGGGCATGGCGCCGATATAGGTTCGCCGATGGCCTCGAATTTCCGCCTCGTCACGTACCCCACCAAGCGACAAGCGAACGAACTCACGCCCCATGGCCCTGGCGATTGACCGGCACACCGAAGTTTTGCCCACACCCGGCGGGCCAACCAGACACAGGATCGGTCCACGAATCTTTTTTACCTGGGTCTGGACCGCCAGATATTCGAGAATGCGTTCCTTGGGCTTTTCAAGGCCATAATGATCTTCGTTGAGAACATTTTCGGCCCGCTCAATATCAATTTTTGAGCGCGATTTCTTTTTCCAGGGCAGACTGATGATAGCATCGATATAATTACGGACCACGGTGGTTTCTGCGGACATAGGTGGCATTTGTCGGAGTTTCTTGAACTCTTTTAGCACCTTTTCCTTGACCGCTTTGGGCAGATTCTTTTTATCAATAGCCTGCTGCAGCTCAGTCTGCTCATCGCTGCCCCCTTCACCTTGCCCCATCTCCTCCTGGATAACGCGCATCTTCTCTGAAAGATAGTAATTGCGCTGCGTGGACCCCATCTTCTTCTTTACTTTGGCATGGATATCCTTCTCCATTTCAGAGAGTTCCATCTCCCGGAAAAGAATTTCCAGCACCTTGGTAATGCGTTGCGGCAGAGAGATCAATTCGAGGATAGACTGTTTTTCTTCAGTCTTCAGTTGAATATGTGAGGTGATCAAATCCACCATCCTGGAAGGATCGTCCAGTGAAAGAATCGATTTCAGGACTTCCCTCGGCAGTTTTTTATTGCTCAGGGTGTATTGATCAAAGGTTTTACGGAGTTCCCGGATATACGCTTGTACTTCTTCGCGTTCGATATCGACATCAGGTGCCTCTACCAGTCTGACGGAATAAAAAGAATCCTCTTCGACGCCATCTTCGAAGGCTCCGACGACGATAGCCCTGCGCTTGCCTTCCACCAGCGCCTTGATTGTCCCGTCGGGCAGACGCAGTAACTGCATGACCGAGGCAAGCGTCCCCAAGGAGTAGAGGTGCCGTTGTTCAGGATCGTCCACTCGTGCATCTTTCTGGGTAACCAAAAAAATGAGCGATCGGTTTTCCATGGCTGCCTCAAGCGCCAGAATCGATTTTTTCCTTCCCACCACCAACGGTGCGACCATTCCAGGGAATAGGACAATATCCCGGAGCGGCATCAAAGGATAGGTTTCAGCAGTCCGTTCACTCATAGGCAGTTCTCAGGCTATTTTTTTATTTCAACATTATCATAGAGGATGACAGGATACTCCCCATGAGTAATGACCTGCTCATTGATCACGCATTCCGTTGCATGTTCGTCCGAGGGCAGCTCATACATTACATCCAACATGCATTCTTCCATAACCGAGCGCAACCCTCGAGCCCCGGATTTACGCGCCAGTGCCTTCTGAGCGATGGACTTGAAAGCGCCCTCGGTGAACCGCAGGGTGACGCCTTCATACGCAAAAAGCTTCTGATACTGCTTACTCAGCGCATTTTTGGGCTCTTTCAGAATACGAATCAAGTCTTCCTCCACCAATTCTTCCATGGTGGCAATCACCGGCAAGCGACCAACCAACTCGGGGATCAGCCCGAATTTAAGCAAGTCCTCGGGCTGAATCTTGGCAAGGACCTCACCGATGGTGCGCTTTGCCTGACTCACCACCTTGGCACCGAACCCCATGGCTTGGGTGCCAGTCCGTCGCTTGATCACGCCATCCAGGCCGACGAAAGCACCACCGACAATGAAGAGAATATTGGTAGTGTCAATACGTACCAGTTCCTGCTGAGGGTGTTTACGGCCACCCTTGGGAGGAACCGATGCCATGGTGCCCTCGATAATTTTAAGCAGCGCCTGTTGCACTCCCTCCCCGGAGACATCGCGGGTCAGGGAAGCGGAATCTGACTTCCTGGCAATCTTGTCAATCTCATCGATATAAATAATTCCCCGTTCGGCCTTTTCGATGTCGTAATCAGCAGCCTGTAACAAGCTGACCAAGATATTCTCGACATCCTCGCCTACATATCCGGCCTCGGTCAGAGTCGTCGCATCGGCGATTGTGAAGGGTACATTGAGCAACCGGGCCAGGGTCTGGGCCACCAGGGTCTTGCCGCTCCCGGTGGGACCGATCAGAATAATGTTGGATTTCTGGAGCTCGACATCGTCATCAGCACCTGAATGCGTGGCATTGATCCGTTTGTAGTGGTTATGCACCGCCACCGACAGTATCCGTTTAGCGTGGTCCTGACCAATCACGTACTCGTCGAGATACGCATTGATTTCCTTGGGCTTCAAGAGCTGTTTTTCGAATTGGAAGGGTGCGTTCTCAGCCTGGGGAGATTCCAGCACCATTTCATTGCACAATTCAATGCATTCGTCGCAAATATAAACACTAGGGCCGGCGATCAGCTTGCCGACCTCTTGCTGACTCTTGCCGCAAAAGGAACACGTGCAGGAGACACCATGCTCATCATGAAATTCGTTACTCACCTTTACTTCTCCCCGCCCAATTCCTCGCGACTGGTCAAAACTTTATCGATAATGCCGTACTGAGCTGCCTCGCTGGCACTCATAAAGTTGTCACGCTCTGTATCGGCCTGCACCTTCTTGATCGATTTACCGGTATGCTTGGATAAAATGGTGTTGAGATCGTGGCGCATCCTCAGAATCTCTCGGGCATGGATATCAATATCCGTGGCCTGTCCCTGGTAACCACCCATAGGTTGGTGGATCATTATCCGTGAGTTGGGCAGGGAAAACCTTTTACCCGCTGTACCGCTGGCCAGCAGTAAAGCACCCATGGAGGCAGCCTGTCCCATGCAAAGGGTGGCGACATCACAACGGATGTACTGCATGGTATCATAAATGGCCATACCAGCTGTTACCGAGCCGCCAGGAGAGTTAATGTAAAAGGTGATATCTTTGTCTGGATCATCCGCCTCAAGAAACAACAACTGGGCTACGACCACACTGGCAACATCGTCGTTGACCTGACTGCCGAGAAAAATAATCCGCTCTTTCAACAGCCGTGAATAAATATCAAAAGCCCGTTCACCCCGCGGACTCTGTTCAACAACCATGGGTACCAAGTTCATTCTTTTTTTCTCCAAATAACATCATAGCAGCGGAGCGTTTGCCCCGCTGCCTTGTATAGACAGCTTGCAGGACTGAGGATCAGGCCTCGGTTACTTCAACTGAGGATTCTGCGGCGGCAACTTCCGAAATTTTTGCCTGCTCCCTCAGAAAATTAAGTACTTTTTCGTTATGCAGTTCATTCATGAACGGTAGGATTTCTTCACGGCGCTGAAAATATTTCTTCACTTCATCAACAGTCATGCGGTATTGCTCAGCGATACGCTGGTAGCCCCGCTGAATATCCTCGTCGGCAATCTTAATTTCTTCGACCTCAGCAATCTTCTTCAAAAGAAAATCGCCTTTGACCCGCTTAACAGCTACCTCTTTGTTTTTCTCAACCAGTTCATTAAGATTAATACCGGCGGACTCAAAAGACAATCCGCTCCGCTTCAGATTCTCTTCGGTCTGCTTGAGCATTTCCTGAATCTCATAATTCACCAACCGCTGCGGAACCTCGAAGGGATTAAGCTCGATCAGCTTATGCATAATCTTGTCATCAACATCCCCCTGCAGTGCATCATTTTTGGTTTTCTGCAGACGATTGCGGATATCCTGCTTCAGATCATCCAGGCAGGTCATCTCAGGTTTAATATCCTTGGCAAATTCATCATCGATGGCCGGCTTGATCCGCACCTGGACGTCCTTGATATCAACCTTGAATTCAATTTTTTTCCCTGCAAGGATTGGGTTTGGATAATCAGCGGGAAAGTCGATCTCGTACAGAGTTTTGTCGCCCTTCTTCAGGCCGAGAAGCTTCTCTTCAAAGTCCTTCCCAAGACGGCGCATCCCCATATCAACACTGAAATTCTCGTTACGCACCTCTTTCAAGGCTTTGCCGTTATCGAATCCCTGAAAATCAACAATCACCAAATCGTCCATGACGATGGCATGGTCTTCCTCAGCAGTCTGCAGAACAGCCTGATGACGCTGCAACAATTTAATTTCCTTATCGATTTCCTCATCGGCCACAGTCACAACCGGCTTCTCAATTTCTAAACCCTTGTACGTGTTTAATTCGATCAACGGCTTGACATCGACCAGAGCCACATATACGAAGGTACCGTCCTCGGGAAAATTATGTTCAGCTATCTCGGGATGAACCACCGGTTCAATACCTTCTTTTTCAATGGCATCAAAGTAGGTATCCTGCACCAGTTTCTCGCCGACTTCAGCCACAACCTGACTCTTGAAATTCTTTTCGAGAACACTCTGAGGAATTTTGCCGCGACGAAACCCTTTCAGTTTGACCTCTTTGTTAATCTTGACATAGGCTTTGTCGAGAGCTGGCCCCACTGTTTCTTTGGGGAGGGTGATAGTCAATTTTCTTGTCAAATCAGAGAGGTTTTCGACGACGATTTCCATGGACTGAGGTTCCTTTTTTCAGTTTTCTGCGGTTATGATCCCGACAGCATTGTTTATTTTTAGCCCGCTCTCCATATCCTTCCTGCGCGCTGTGCTCGATTTTCCTGGGAAATGCTGGTGCGAGAGGGGGGACTCGAACCCCCATAGGTTTCCCTGCTGGATCCTAAGTCCAGTGCGTCTACCAATTTCACCACTCTCGCGTTAAACAATTATTAATAACCAAGATAACAAACCCCGTCAAGTGATCCCTAAGGGAAGAAAGTTGTATTATCAACAATTTTAAGCCATTAACACCGTGAAAAAACTGCGATCACTTAAAAACCGCATTTTCACCTCCATTTTCCCCAGCCTTGATCAAAGCGGACGCAGCCAAAGTCAGGATCATGATGGCCGCAGCCGTTAGATAAAAGGCCTGCCGCATCCCCCAGGAATCCATGCTCGTACCAGCGAGCAGGGCACCGACAAACACCCCAGCGCTCATCGCCAAGTTGAACACTCCCATCATAGTGCCATGGCCGAAATGGTTGCGCCCCTCCTCCGCGGCATAGGCTCCGAGCACGGGCCAAAGGATTGCCTCGCCGAACCCAAGGAACAGATACATCACCACCATAGCTGGAAAATTGTGCACCGAAGGAATCAGAAATACGGCTATACTCATACAGACGCAGCCACCCACCAGGAGCTTCACTTTGTCGTACCGGTCCGCCAGCTTGCCGAAGGGGACCTGGAGCACCGCGTTCATGAGGGTCCGACTGGCTATGACTACACCGGTCTGCAACCCGCTGCTGCCTGGCCACTGGGCCATAATCACAGGAAGGAAGGCCATAGTCGGCACCATCATCAGCACCGTGGCAAACCGGGCAATGAGGATACCAATGGTCCGTCGCCTTTTCAGCATCAGCCTGACATTAACCAGCAAACCTGTCTGCAGTTGCCGATCAATCGGGCAGCAGGCGGGCATATTGTATGCTACCAGGACAAAGGCGATAAAGCAGAGGGCTGCCATCATGTAAAAAACCGAAGCCAGCCCCCAGACATCCGAACAGATCCCGCCGATCACCGGACCAGCTCCAATACCGCAAAAAATAGCGATATTGACCACCCCCATATACCGTCCTTCCTGGCCGGGCGGGGCGAGAAAACTGGCGTAGGCCATAGCGACCGGCACAATCATGGCAGACCCCACTCCCTGAAAAATGCGAATGAGCACCAGGTGCAGGACGCTGTCGGCGTGGGGAATCAGCAGGCCTACCAGGCCGTAGATGAACAGACCGGTAACGAGAAACCCCTTGCGGCCCCAGCGGTCGGAAAGATTACCAACCACGGGTTGCAGCAGGCCCCGACTCAAGGAAAAAGCAGCGGTAATCACCCCAAGCGCAAAGCCGCCGGCCCCAAGTTTGGTAGCCAGCACGGGCAGTACCGGTATGATAATGCCGACCCCCAACAGGGCGATAAAAACCGACAGCATCACGGTGACGAGTATCCGGTTCATCATGGAGTTACGAAGAATGCTGTTGCCCTCAAAGCATGAAAGAATTAATTCGAAAAACACGGCGCCCAAGAAGCGGTCGCAACGTCCTGTGTTGCTGCTATCCCGACCACACAGCTCCCTTTCTTACCACCTGCCAAGGGGAAAGCAAACTGCTGTTTGCCTGTGGCACGCTTACCCCTGCACCTCTCTGCATCCACAACCTTTCCGGTGTTGGCTTGAACAACCGGAAAAAACACCGTATACTTGCGAAATTGCACATCCCTACCGTCTCAACAGTAACCGCAGGATCAACCTTTCTGGAGAAAAACATGGAGAACATCGCATTCAAGGCAATGGTTGTCACTGAAACGGCGGAAAAAACGTTTGTCCGCACCATCAGCGACAAACACATCGAAGACCTGCCCACCGGCGAGGTGTTGATCAAGGTCCGCTATTCATCACTCAATTACAAGGATGCCCTCTCCGCCTCTGGCAATAAAGGTGTGACCCGTAGATATCCCCACACACCCGGAATAGACGCGGCCGGACTTGTCGCCGCGAGCAGCAATTCAGCTTTTAAGATTGGCGACCAGGTCCTGGTGACCGGTTACGACCTGGGCATGAACACCGCCGGAGGCTATGAAGAGTATATCCGAGTTCCCGCCTCCTGGGTCGTGCCACTGCCGACGGGATTAAGTCTGCGCGAGAGCATGATTTACGGCACCGCTGGCTTTACGGCTGCCCTCTCTTGCTACAAACTGATCCACAGCGGTGTTTCCAAAGACCAGGGCCAGGTTCTGGTGACCGGGGCCACCGGCGGGGTAGGCTCCATTGCCGTGGCCATCCTGGCGCAATCCGGCTTTGATGTTGCGGCGGTCACCACCAAGATCGACCAAACACCCTACTTACTGCAACTTGGGGCCAACGAGATAATCAGCGCAACAGATGCCGACGACCAGAGCGGCCGCCCCTTGCTCAAACCACGCTGGGCTGGAGTTGTGGACACTGTGGGCGGCAACATCCTGACCACGGCTATAAAAACAACCCGCCACCATGGCACGATAACCTGTTGCGGCAATGTGACCTCCGCCGAACTCCACACCTCTATCTATCCTTTCATCCTCAACGGCGTCAGCCTGGTGGGAATCGATTCGGCCACCACCCCGATGGATCACCGCCTTCGGGTCTGGGACAAACTTGCCACCGAATGGAAACTCACCCATCTCGAGACGATCACCACCGAGCTGCCTGGCCTGGAGGCCCTCGATGAACGGATAGGGCTGATCCTGCAGGGGAAAAATCGGGGCCGGGCCATCGTCAAAATCAGTGACTGATCCTTGCACCCGGCACCTGAACGACAACACGGAGGGGGCCAGGCTACGATCTGCTTGCCTGG
>CAITZN010000407.1 GCA_903896915.1 uncultured bacterium | reverse complement strand
GGTGGCCTCCATTGCTTCGGAATATTTCGTTCCCAGTTTAAAAATATGACCGACCTCGATCCCCTCTTTCAGGCGCAGTCCTCCGCCGCAGGAGGGACAATGGTCGGTTACCGATATCTGCCGTAGGTCCCCCACCACTTCGGGTTGGAAATCGCGACCAGGATTGACACCGATAAGATGCAAGCCCTTTTCGTTGGCCCCGGTGACTGCATTGGTCATCCGCATCACTTCCTGATCAGCCACCATCTTTAATGGCAGCCCCACCGGTCCTAGATAGCCGACCGGCAGCCGGGTCTGTTGCCAGACCTGGTCCTCATCCATGGACTCAACGTCCGCAGCCCCCAGCAAATTCTTCAGTTTGACCGATTGCACCTCGCGATCGCCCCGCACTAAGGCCGCCACCGGTTCACCGTCAGCGAGATAGAACATGGTTTTGATCAGATCGGCGGGTTGCACCTTAAGAAATTCGGCGACCTTGTCAACCTTCTTCATACCCGGGGTCTCCACCCGGTGGAGCTCCTGCATAGTGACCTCAGCAGGATTGTTTGCATCAAGGACAATGACCGCTTTTTCGACGTTAGCCGCATAGTTGCAGGAGGTGCAAAGTACCAAGGTATCCTCGCCTGTTTCAGCCAGGACCATGAACTCATGGGAAAAGGAACCACCTATCGCCCCACTGTCCGCCTCCACAGCTCGAAATTCAAGCCCGCAACGCTCAAAAATGCGGTAATAGGCATCCCGCATGGTCTCATAACTCCGACCTGCCGCAGCATCGTCGACATCAAAGGAATAAGCATCCTTCATCACGAACTCACGGCCGCGCATCAAGCCAAAACGCGGGCGAATTTCATCACGGAACTTGGTCTGAATCTGGTAGAGATTAATCGGCATCTGCCGATAGGATTGCAGTTCGCGGCGAGCGATGTCAGTCACCACCTCTTCATGGGTTGGTCCGAGGCAGTAATCGCGATCATGA
This sequence comes from uncultured bacterium, assembly GCA_903896915.1. Classification (GTDB taxonomy): domain Bacteria; phylum Desulfobacterota; class Desulfobulbia; order Desulfobulbales; family Desulfobulbaceae; genus Desulfobulbus. The sequence goes on along the minus strand of CAITZN010000407.1, from coordinate 4,499 downwards.
CGATCCTGAAAACGCAGGAGTTCCGGCCCGTATTTCTGCCATCGTCCCGATTCCCTCCAGAGGTCACCAGGCTGCACCATGGGCATGAGAATTTCCTGGGCACCGGCGCGATTCATCTCTTGGCGCACAATTTCCGTCACCTTCTGCAGGGCAAGAAAACCCAGCGGCAAAAAGGTATACATCCCCGAGGTCAGTTTACGAATAAATCCACCACGCACCAGGAGCTGATGACTTACAACATCGGCCTCTGACGGAGTTTCTTTGGAAGTGGGCAGCAACATCTGTGAATAACGCATATCTGGTCTCCGTTCGAGTACAACCAAGCAATGAAAAAAGATGCAATAAACAGCCTAGCGTGATGTCCGACTGTTGTGTTCTGCTTCAAGTTTTTCCAGTTCAGCAAGAAAAACCGGAAGCAGCTCCGCTTCCGGTACTTTCCTGAAAATCTCGCCTTTTTTAAAAATAATACCAACACCGTGACCACCGGCAATACCGATATCGGCCTCCCGTGCCTCACCAGGTCCATTGACCACGCATCCCATGACGGCAACCTTGAGGTTGGACTGCATGGCCTGGAGATGCTGTTCCACCTTTTCCGCCAGGGTAAAGAGGTCTATTTTGGTCCGGCCGCAGGTGGGGCAGGAAATCAGTTCTGGCCCACGTTGACGAATACGCAGCGAACGGAGCAGTTCAAACCCGACCCGGATTTCCTCGACAGGATCGCGGGTCAACGAGATCCGAAAGGTATCCCCAATGCCCTCAAACAAGAGGATGCCAAGGGCAACGCTTGATTTGACCGTGCCGGCAATAAGCCCGCCGGCCTCAGTGACCCCGAGGTGCAGAGGATAATCGGTCTGTTGCGCCAATTGCCGGTAACCGGCAATTGTGGTCAGGACATCCGAGGATTTGATCGAAATCTTGATATCGCAAAACCCCTGCTGCTCAAGCAGGCGGACATTACCGAGCGCACTCTCAATCAAGGCATCCGGTCGTTCTGGAGAGGGGTAGCCGTATTGTTTGAGCAGATCTTTGCTGATGGACCCGGAATTGACCCCGACCCGGATCGGCACCCCATGACGCTTAGCGGCAGTCACCACCCGGGCCAGTTTCTCGGGACCGCCAAGGTTACCGGGATTGATCCTGATTGCCTGAGCTCCATGTTCCATGGCCGCCACCGCCAGGCGCGAATCAAAATGGATATCGGCGATCAGTGGAATGGCAATCTGCTCCCTGATCGCAGCTAGCGCACGCGCCGCCACCATGTCGGGAACAGCCACCCGGATCAGCTCACATCCAGCCCGTTCAAGCTGATGAATCTGGTGCACTGTAGCTGCAACATCACTGGTATCGGTATTGGTCATCGACTGGACCGAGATAGGTGCATCACCGCCGATCGCCACCGTACCAATTTGAATTTGTCGCGTTTGTCTGCGATTAATCATCTTCGCCTCCTGCCCGTTTATCCCATTACCGCAAATTCAATTCCGCCTCAGAGGCTCGGACATAAAAAGGAACAAGGTCGGAACCAATTTCCAGAGCCGCGCCATCGCCTAAAAGCTTAGCACCGCAAAAACCAATGAGTGCCGCCCGCGGGTGGAGATACCCGGCAGGCAGAAGCCGCACCTGCTGATGTGTCGCAAGAAGGGATTGACAAGCCTTAATCCCTGGACCGGCCACCAGGGTCGGCTCATCTATTCTTTTGACGAGCTCTTCCGGCGAGAGGACAAGAACCTCGCTGGTCCGTTGACAATTGAAATCGTCAAAGTACCGATAAAATGCGGCATACACCTGTTGTTTCCTGGCATCGAGCAAGCAGCAGACCGGCATGTCGATTGCCGTTACCTGGGCCGCCAGCCCATCGAGGGTATGCACCCCGACCAGCGGCACCTCGGCGGCCATAGCGATCCCCTTCGCTGCCGCCATGCCGATACGCAGCCCGGTAAAAGAACCCGGCCCCTGACTGACGGCAACCGCATCGAGATCTTTCCAATCAGTACCTGCTGCCGCCATCATGGCTTCGATGGATCCGAGTAAACGTCGCGAATGGGTAGTATCAGGTTGCAGGGTGTACTCGGCCAGCACCGTGCCATTGTTGATGTTTCCTGTGGTCAAGGAGACACTACCACACCCGGTAGCTGTCTCGATGGCCAGAATCAGGATATCAGCCATCGTTTGACCAGCCTGGCAATATCATTATAAAACACGAAAAGCATCAAGGTGCTTAAGATCACAATACCAATTTTCTGGCTTATCTCCATAACCTGTTCGCTTAAGGGTTTACGACGAACCGCTTCCATGGAAAGAAAAACAAGATGGCCTCCATCGAGTACAGGGATAGGCAACAGATTTAGGATGCCGAGATTAACGCTCAACAGTCCCATAAAATAGAGGAGATTCATCCACCCGGCCTCTAACTGTTTTCCGGCAATTTCGGCGATCCTGATCGGCCCGCCCAGTTCGCTGGCCGGAATGACCTGCTGCACCATCTTGACAATACCCATAATCGTCAGATACCCCAGATTCCAGGTCTGAATCAGGGCGGCCTGGCACGACTCGCCGATAGTTGCTTTCTTATAGCGGATTTCGTCGCTACGTACGATACCAAGCATATAACGATCCCCGACAGCCTCACCAAACAGATTTTTCACCTTCTGCATGGTAGGTTTGGCGGTAAAGGTCAACTCCTGTCCCTGCCTGTCAACCACTAGGGTCACCGCCTGTCCTTTGCTGTCCTTAATCCGATCGGAAACATCGGTCCAGGAGGTAGTCGGCTGACCATTGATGGTCCGGACAACATCCCCGGTCTTGATCCCAACCTGTTCGGCCACCGACCCGGCGCCAACCTCACCGATCTTGGTCGAGTCAACTGATTCAGGGAGACCGGCAAAGACGAACATAAAAAAGAAAAGGATTACGGCAAACAACAGGTTAAACAGCGGCCCACCAAAAACAATACCAAACCGCTGCCAGACCGCTTTGTGAGAAAAAGAGCAGTGCACGTCCTCCTGGCAGACCTCTTCTCCGGGTTGCTCGCCATACATCTTCACGTAGCCGCCCAAGGGAAAAGCACTGATCAGGTATTCGGTCTCCCCCCATTGCCGCCCAATAACCTTGCCGCCAAACCCTAAAGAAAACTTCAGGACCCTGACACCGAAAGCTTTCGCCAGCAGAAAATGACCAAATTCATGAACAAAAATAAGGACACCCAGAACAATGACAAAAGAAAGAACGGAATTCATGAAAACCCTAGGATTAATTTCGAAAAATAAGAATAGAAGGTGATATCGGAACGTTACGACAACATCCCGGTCATGCCGCCTGAATTTCCTGCTCTGCAACTTTTCGAGCTTCTTGGTCCGCTGCCAGGATAACCTCCAGGTCTAACTCGTTGCCCTGCATGGTATTATCCAAAGCCTTAGCAACGATTTCAGCAATTCTGGTAAATCTGATTTTGCCTGCAAGAAACGCATCAACAGCAACTTCATTGGCGGCATTCAGAACCGCAGGTTTCACGCCGCCCAAAGCCAGGGCATCATATGCCATCTGCAGGGCAGGAAAACGAGAGTGATCGGGCTGTTCGAAAGTTAATCCGCCGCATTGGGAGAGACTGAGACTGCTTAACCCCAGTTCGAGACGTTCTGGATAGGAGAGGGCATAGGCGATGGGAATACGCATGTCTGGTATTCCCAACTGAGCAACGACCGAGCCGTCCTGATATTCCACCAGAGAATGGACGATCGATTGAGGGTGAACGATGACTGCAATCTGTTCCGGCGCCACATCAAAAAGCCAACGGGCTTCGATCACCTCCAACCCTTTATTCATTAGGGTTGCCGAATCGATGGAAATTTTACGCCCCATAGTCCAGTTGGGATGAGCCAAAGCCTGTTCAGGAGTGGCAATACGCAAGGCGTCACGACTCCATGTGCGAAAAGGCCCCCCCGAGGCTGTAAGAATAATTCGGGAAACATCTTCTTTCCTGCCAGCCTCAAGTGCTTGAAAAATAGCGCTATGCTCAGAGTCGATAGGCAACAGACGCACCTGATGGCGTTGAACAGCCTCCATGATCAGACGGCCAGCCATTACCAAGGTTTCCTTGTTGGCCAGTCCGATGTCTTTGCCAGCCCTTATAGCTGCTAGAACAGGAAGCAAACCAACTGCACCGACTACAGCTGACACGACCATGCTTGTGGCGGGCAGTGAGGCTACAGTGCAGTTCCCCTCAACACCACAGACGATACGGGAGCGATAGCTGGGAGGCAGTTTATCGGCAAGAGCATCCACCAGCGAGGGATCGCCGATTGAGACGCATTCCGGTTTGAACTCAAGCACCTGCTGGGCGAGGATATCTATACGTTGCCCTGCCGACAGACCGACTATCCGAAAGCGTTGCGGAAACTGCCGTACAACGGCTAAGACATTGCAGCCGATAGAACCGGTAGACCCCAGCAGAGAAAGGGTCTTCATTCAAGAATCCGGAAATGGAGCAAATAAAAGAG
>CAITZN010000406.1 GCA_903896915.1 uncultured bacterium | reverse complement strand
CGTTTTTTTACGTTGATTAAGGACCAGCAGGACGAGCAGCAGCAGAACCACGCTCACCAGGCCAATGATCGTGAACATCTCGAAAAAAGAGGTGCTGAGGTGGGAATCCGATCCGGGCAGGTTCCAGCCAATGGCCGAAAACCCGCTTGGAGCCAGCACCTTTTTGTTAAATGCCGTCAACTGAGAGTACCGGCGGACCAGTCCCTTTCTCCAGACCTTTCTCAAGGCGGTTCCTGAAACTAGCAGGGCCCTAAGCGAAGGGCTGTTGAGCATATATTGGATGGAGAGCATGAAAATGGCGGTTAGGCTATGGGCCGAGTTACGATAACTGGGTGAGAAACGCTGTAACAGTATTCCCTATCTTAGGGGCAAATGTGGTTTCATGTCAAAAGGAAAAACGGTTTGAGTGGTCTGGCAATAGGCCGTACCAACGTGCGACGGTAAATTTGTTATCAAGGAAGTCGACTCTCTGGGGCTCGCTTTGGTTCTCCTTCGCAGGTCAAATAGGTCCTCCCGGGCAAAGGTCATGAAATTATTGACAGGCCTTAGCTGATATGTGAAGACGAGTCTGTTTTCACAGTACCCTCCCATCTGTTTTTTAACCTGAGAAGTGGATTTCGTATGCAGGCGGCATCAGATAACCTATGGCAGTTCTGGATCGATCGTGGCGGCACTTTCACCGACATTGTCGCCAGGCCGCCGAATGCAGCACCACTGGTCACCTGTAAATTGCTTTCTGAAAACCCTGAGCGCTACCCTGATGCGGCCCTCCACGGCATTCGTACGATCCTGGGATTGGACGACACCGAGCCGCTCCCGAACGGTCGCATCGCGGCTGTCAAAATGGGCACGACGGTTGCGACCAATGCCCTGCTGGAACGCAAAGGGGAACCAACCCTCTTGGTGATTACCAAGGGTTTTGGTGACGGCCTGCGCATCGGCTATCAGAATCGGCCGCAGTTATTCGCCCGCCATATAATCCTACCGGAGATGCTCTACCATGCGGTGATTGAAGTGGGAGAGCGGGTCGATGCCCAGGGCCAGGTCGTTATTGCGCTTAATGAAGACCAAGCTGAGCATGATTTGCTTCAGGCTCATGCCCGAGGTCTGCGATCGGTTGCCATTGTCCTGATGCACGGCTACAAATTCCACCATCATGAACTGCGGCTGGCAGTAATCGCCAAACGGGTCGGTTTTACGCAGATATCGGTCAGTCACCAAGTCAGCCCGTTGATCAAATTGATTGCCCGCGGCGACACCACCGTGGTCGATGCCTATCTCTCACCCATCCTCAGGCGCTATGTCGATCAGGTAGCCGGACAACTGGGCACCGGCCCGGGTGCTCCACGGTTGATGTTCATGCAGTCCAACGGCGGATTGACTGACGCACATCTTTTCCGGGGCAAGGACGCAGTGCTTTCCGGCCCGGCCGGCGGTGTGGTCGGGATGGTGCGGACCGCTGCCATGAGCGGATTTTCCCGGTTGATTGGCTTTGACATGGGTGGCACCTCCACCGATGTCACCCATTATGACGGTGAGTTCGAGCGCAGCTTTGAAACCCTGGTGGCCGGGGTGCGGATGCGGGCGCCGATGATGCACATTCACACCGTGGCCGCAGGTGGCGGATCGATCCTCCAATTTGATGGCGGCCGTTATCGGGTCGGGCCCGATTCGGCAGGCGCCCATCCCGGTCCGGCCTGCTACCGGCGGCGCGGGCCTTTGACTGTGACCGACTGTAACGTCTTGCTGGGCCGGATCCAGCCGGAATACTTTCCCAGGGTTTTCGGACCGCAGGGTGATCAACCCTTGGACGGGGCAGTTGTCCAACGGGAATTTGCAGCTTTGACGGCTCGGATCTGTGCGGCAACAGGTGTTGCCGCGTTGCAGTCAGAGGCCGTGGCCGAGGGTTTTCTCCGCATTGCGGTGGCTAATATGGCTAATGCCATCAAAAAAATCTCGGTGCAGCGCGGCTACGATGTCACCCGGTATACCCTGCAATGCTTCGGTGGCGCGGGCGGGCAGCATGCGTGTCAGGTGGCCGATGCCCTGGGCATGGAGCAAATTTTTCTTCATCCCCTGGCCGGGGTCTTGTCAGCCTACGGCATGGGACTGGCCGATGTCCGGGCTCTACGCGAGGTCCAGATCGAACAGCCTTTTGCAGGTCCTGGGCTTGTTGACCTCCTGGTCGCAGCTGCTGCACCGCTTCAGGCCGAGGCGACCGAGGAAGTCCGGCAGCAGGGGGTGGAGCTAGGCAAGATCGTGGCGTTGTGCAAGGTCCATCTCCGCTATACCGGGACTGACACCGCCCTGGCGGTCGACCTCGATACCCCGGAGGCCATGCAGCAGGCCTTTGAGACGGCCCACCGTCAGCGTTTCGGTTTCATTGCCACGGGTCGTAGCCTGATGGTTGAGGCGCTGGCTATCGAGGTCATCGGTTGTACTGAATCCCCTGTTGATCCCCAATGGCCGTTGCAGGAAACAGTGCCGCAACCGGTGCAAATTGTTCAGCTTTGGAGCCAGGGCCAATGGGTTGCCGCACCCCTTTTTCAGCGCGATCAACTAGCTCCGGGCCAGCACCTTCAGGGACCGGCGATTATTGTTGACGCCACCTCCACCGTGGTGCTTGAACAGGGTTGGGAGGCGGCGATTAACATCTACAATCACCTGATCCTCAATCGTCATGAACAACGGCCCACGATCGAGGCTATCGGCACTGCTGCAGATCCGGTTATGCTTGAGGTCTTCGGCAACCTCTTCATGTCGATCGCCGAGCAGATGGGGGTAACCCTTGCCAACACCGCCCATTCGGTCAATATCAAGGAGCGCCTTGACTTTTCCTGCGCTTTTTTTGACCAGGAGGGCAATCTGGTGGCCAATGCCCCCCATGTTCCGGTGCATCTCGGCTCTATGGGCGAATCGGTCAAGGCGATTATCCGTGACAACCAGGGCCGCATGCAGCCCGGTGATGTCTATATGCAGAACGCCCCGTACAACGGCGGCACTCATCTGCCCGATGTGACGGTCATTACCCCCTGTTGGGACGAGGCCGGTCTCGAGATCCTGTTCTACGTCGGTTCCCGTGGCCATCACGCTGACATCGGCGGCCGCACTCCTGGTTCCTCGCCGCCTGACAGCACCCGGATAGAGGAGGAGGGCGTAATCATCGACAACTGGCTGCTGGTGGCAAAGGGGGTCTTTCGCGAGGAGGCAACCAGAGACTTACTGCTCTCCGGCCCTTATCCTTGTCGTAAGGTCGAGCAGAATCTGGCCGATCTCACCGCCCAGATCGCGGCCAACGAAACCGGGTTGCAGGAGTTGCGCCGGATGGTCATCCATTTCGGGCTAGCCCCTGTCCAGGCCTACATGCGCCATGTTCAGAATAATGCTGAAGAATCGGTGCGCCGGGTCTTAGCGGTCCTACGCGACGGCTCTTTTACCTATCCCCTGGATGACGGGAGCCAGATCCAGGTACGGATCACGGTTGATCGGAGAGCACGAGCGGCTGTCATCGATTTCACCGGCACCTCACTACAGCATCCGGGTAATCGCAATGCCCCCCGGGCCGTGTGCCGGGCGGCTGTCCTTTATGTTTTCAGGACCTTGATTGACGATGAGATTCCTTTGAACCAAGGCTGCCTGAAACCGCTCGAGATCATCATTCCCGAGGGCTCCATGATCAATCCCAAGTATCCGGCAGCGGTGATTGCCGGCAATACCGAGGTCTCCCAGGCTATCACCGACTGCCTGTACGGTGCCTTGGGTATCTTGGCCTCTTCTCAGGGAACGATGAATAATTTTCTTTACGGCAACGAGATCCACCAGAACTACGAGACCATTTGCGGAGGGACCGGTGCCGGTCCCGATCATGACGGCACCAGTGCGGTCCATAGCCACATGACCAACACCCGCATGACCGATCCGGAGGTGCTGGAACTGCGTTTTCCGGTGCGAGTGGAGGAGTTTGCCATTCGTCGCGGCTCCGGGGGCCAAGGCCGATATTGCGGCGGAGACGGCGTGGTCCGGCGGATGCGATTTCTTGAACCCATGACCGCCACTATTCTCTCTTCGCACCGGGTGACCGAACCCTATGGTCTCGATGGCGGCGGCGCTGGTCTTCGGGGCCGGAACGCACTGCTCCGCAATGATGGTCGTTTACAGGAGCTCCAGGGCAACGATGAGGTGGCCGTGGCAGCAGGAGATGTCTGTATCATCGAAACCCCGGGCGGCGGCGGCTTCGGCCGGGCCGTCGCATAAATTATGATGACCGGATCTGTTGGCACCATGACCCCACCTGCACCACGAAAATTGTCGTTCCACTACGGCTGGCTGATTGTCGTTGCCGGATCTTTGGGGACCTTCGCCTGTATCGGCCTGGCCCGGTTCGCCTTGGGGATGCTGTTGCCCTCCATGGGGCAGGATCTGCAGCTCTCCTATTCCCAGATGGGGGCCATTTCCACTTCGAACTTTCTCGGCTATCTGGCGGGCATTCTCGGCTGTTCGTATCTGGTCCGACGATTCGGAGCCCGGCGGCTGACGACCGCAGCACTGCTACTTTCCGGCCTTTCCATGGTGGGGATCGGTTTTGCCACTGACCTAGTCTCTATTGTTGTGCTCTATATCCTCACCGGGGTCGGCACCGCAATGGCCAACATCCCGATCATGGCGGTGTTATCCTCATGGTTTGCCAGCAGGCTGCGGGGCAAGGCTGCCGGTTTTGTGGTCAGCGGCAACGGTGCGGCCATTGTTTTTGCTGGCCAGGCCGTGCCCTGGCTCAATGGACTGACTATCTATAACTGGCGGCTCAGTTGGGTGGTGCTGGGGTGTGTGGTGATTCTTATCGGCATCTTCTGTCTGCTCGTGCTGCGCAACCGACCCGAGGATATGGGTTTGGCTCCCGCGGGGCAGGAGGAGCGCAGAACGTCCTCGCAGCCGCACCAGCTGCAGCGCGAGAGGACTGTTCCGCTGCGTCTCATCCTCCACTGCGGCGCCATTTACTTTATATTCGGCTTCACCTTTGTCTCTTACGCCACCTTCATCGTCACCACCATGGTCCAGCAGTATGGATTCAGTCAGCAGACTGCCGGTTCTTTCTGGTCCTGGGTGGGGTTGCTCAGCCTCTTTTCCGGCCCTCTGTTCGGCATGCTGGCCGATCGTGTTAGCCGCCGCTTCAGTCTGATGGTGGTGTTCAGCGTTCAAACACTCGCGTATCTCCTGGCCGGTCTCCATCTTTCCGCACCCTTTCTCTTTGTATCCATTGGCTGCTTCGGTATCGTCGCCTGGTCCATTCCTTCGATCATGGCGGCATTGACCGGGGATTACGCCGGCCCGGACAAAACCTTTGCCATGTTCAGCGCTATCACGTTTATCTTTGCCACCGGTCAGGTGGCCGGCCCCTTTCTCGCCGGCCTGATCGCCGAGCAGACCGGTTCGTTTTCCGGGAGTTATCTGCTGGCCGCTGCCCTTACCGGTTTGGCCGTATTGTTAGCCATGCTCTTGCCCAAACCTGGTATTCTTTCTCGGGATTGAATTATTTCGATTGTGGCGACCATAATGGTGGGCCAGGGGCATCATAGACCGGTCTTTAGAGG
>CAITZN010000405.1 GCA_903896915.1 uncultured bacterium | reverse complement strand
GGGCGGGATCACTCCGGACAACATCAAGGATTACGCGGATAGCGGCGTCGATATCATTTCATCCGGTTCTCTTACGGCCTCCGTTAAGGCTATCGATTTCAGTATGGTAATAGTCCTGAAAAAGTGATGGGGCTGCGGGCATTGACCGTGGAGCTTCAAAATGGAAAAATTCAAATTGCAGGTCGTATATTACAACGTCATTAGTTGTTTCTTTAGTTAAAAAATTTATTGAAAAAGGTGAGCGGTTAATTGATATAGGCAGCTCTTTTGGGTATTTTGTTTGTGAGTCGAGAAAACATGGATTTGCAACTGAAGGAATCGAGCCAAGTCAAATGTTGGCAAAAATAGCTAAAGAGAAATTGGAAATTGATTTGCACAACTGCACTATTGATCGTTTTGAAACATCTGATAAATTTTCTGGGATTATATTATGGGATGTGCTTGAGCACCTGTATAATCCTAAAGAGATGTTGCAGCACTGTGAGCGATTGGCCAAGCCTGGTGCCTATCTTTTTATTCAGGTTCCAAATTATTTAGGTATATCGGATCGTTTCAAGACGCTCCTGCATCGTTTGAGGCTAAAAAACAATAACTTTAAACATTTTGGATTTCCATGGCATATTTATTCTTTCAATAAAAAAAGTTTAAGTCTCCTGCTTGAGGGGAGCGGTTTTACACCATTGAAGTTTGAGTCTTGGTCCCATCATATGAAAGAAGGAAAAAACAATATATTTCTTTCTCCTTTGCAAAGGATGATTAAGAAATTTTGTTTATCGGATTATATTGTCTGTGTTGCGAGATATAAAAATAATTAATTTTTCTTTTGTTCATGAACACTAACGAAATATTTGCCAATCTTCGAGTTGTCCTCAAGCCGTACACCCGAAGGTTATTGATTACCATGGTGGCTATGGTCGTCGTCGGCGGGTTTAACGCTCTTCAAGCCTATATGGTCAAACCGCTGCTTGACGAGATTTTTTACAAGCATAATGCCCGAATGCTTAACCTTTTGCCCTTAGGTCTGCTGCTCGTTTTTTTCGTTAAGGGCGTCTTCTATTTCATCTATTCGTACCTTCTGGAAAAGACGGGCCAAAGTGTCATCCGGGACCTGCGCAACAAGGTCTATGCCCATCTCAATGATCTGCCTTTGAGTTTTTTCCACAAGACTTCCACTGGCGAGTTGATTTCAAGAATAATCAATGATGTCAGCCTGCTGCAGGGTGCGGTGTCATACGCGCTTATTTACCTGCTTCGCGATTTGTTTTCCGTGATCGGTCTGCTCGGAGTCATCTTCTATATGGATTGGCGGCTTGCCTTGGTTTCGCTGATTTTTCTACCCATGGCCGCCGTGCCCATCGTTGTTTTCGGTAAAAAATTCAGACGAATCAGCACTAATTACCAGACGAGGATTGGCGAGGCTACGAGTCAACTGCATGAAACCATAGCCGGAATGCGAATTGTTAAGGCCTTCTGCATGGAAGGATTTGAAAAGCAGCGTTTTGCCGGAAAGATGCAAGCCATCCTGGATATTCTCATGGCTGAGACTAAATATCGCTGTCTCGCGCATCCCTTGATCGAATTTCTCGGCGGTATAGGTATGGCCATGATCATCTGGTTCGGTGGCACTCAAGTGCTACAGGGCCACTCCACCCCTGGCACATTCATGTCCTTTTTGACCGCCCTTATCATGCTGTATGAACCGATTAAAGGTGTCAGCAGAATCAATTCCAACCTGCAACAAGGGATGGCCGCGGCGGCAAGAATTTTTACTCTGCTTAACATCCGTCCCGATATCCGGTCGGCACAGGATGCCATGGAGATGCCGTTGTTTAGTCACAGTATAGTGCTGTCGGATGTAAACTTTAGTTATGAGGACAACCCGCCAGTGATCAAGAATCTCAACCTCCGGGTAAATAAGGGTGAGATTCTGGCCGTGGTCGGACCGAGCGGTAGCGGCAAGACGACCCTGGCCAATCTGATTCCTCGTTTCTATGAAATCAACCATGGTGCGTTGCTCATTGATAATGTCGACATCCGTCGGTTCACCTTACCTTCCCTCCGTGGGCAGTTGGCGCTGGTCACTCAGCAAACTATTTTATTTAATGATACGGTTCGAAATAATATCGCCTATGGCCGTAACGATTGCCCGGAATCAGAAATTATTGAAGCGGCCCGAGCTGCTTTTGCCTTGGATTTTATCATGGAGCTTCCTCAGAGATTTGATACCATCATAGGGGAATCCGGGGCCCGGCTTTCTGGCGGGCAACAACAGCGGATTTCCATTGCCAGGGCCTTGCTCAAGGACGCGCCAATCCTGATTCTGGACGAAGCGACTTCATCCTTGGATACCGAGTCGGAACGCGAGGTGCAGCGGGCTCTGGAAAATCTGATGCAGAATAGAACAACCATCGTCATCGCCCATCGGCTTTCAACGATTAAAAATGCAGACCGGATCATTGTTCTCAAAGACGGGCAGCTCGTTGAAGAGGGGACCCATGACCAACTGCTTGACCTCGGTGGCGAATACAGTTCTCTGTACCGTCTCCAGTTCGCCGATGAACCAATGATAAAGGTACAATGAAACTATTTCAGCAACAGGTGAGCCAAATCAGCTCCTGGCTACTGATTCTTTTGGCTTTTTCTCTGCCCATCTCGACTTCGGCTATAACCATGACGGCCATTCTTGTTCTGGTTTGCTGGCTGATTGAGGGCGAGTTTCTCGAGAAATGGCGAGAAATCATCGCTAGCCCAATCTGTATTGCGGTCTTTGTTTATTTGGTGATTTTGCTGATCGGGTTATGCTGGACCGATGACCTCCATGCCGGATGGGGTGCCATTCGGAAGCAGTGGAAAATTTGGCTGCTACCTGTCTTCTTGACAACCATCCGTTGGGAGCACCGCTGGCGGTATGTCACAGCTTATATCGCCGGGGTAACGGTCACCATGTTGTTGATCGATCTCGCCTGGCTAGACCTGCTTCATTATGTCAGGGTTGTTTCTCTTCAACATCTTAATATAATAAGCAATAACATTGTCTATACTCCGATGCTGGCCCTTGCCATCTACCTTCTTCTTCATCAAGTACTATGGGGAGGAATAAAGGGGATTCCTCGCTGGTTTGGGCTGCTTCTTGTCGGTTTGATGATTTTCACACTCTTCATCACCATAGGCCGTGTTGGCCATGTGGTCTTTTTCATACTTATGGCTTTGCTGCTTTTTCAGTACCTTCGTCGGAATCTGCTCAAGGCGGCGTTGCTGACCCTCGTCCTGCTGCCACTCGTCTTTACAGTTGCCTATCGATTCAGTCCTGTTTTTCACGAAAGAATGAACCTCGCGCGGCTGAATATCACAACGTTTGACAGGAACCAGGACACCTCTGTTGGGCAGCGTTTAGTCTTCTGGAAAAATTCCTGGCGGATCATCAGAGAATCGCCGTGGCTCGGTGTTGGCACCGGCGGATTTGTTTCCGCTTATACCCAGGTTCATCAAAAGTGGTCACCAGCAATGCCTTGCACCGATGATCCTCATAATCAATATATCTTTGCTGTTGTCCAGCAAGGGATTTTGGGATTATTGGGTTTGCTCGGTCTCTTTTTTGTTCAGATACAACATGCTTGGCGGTTAACGGATGGGTGGGAACGGATTCGGTTAGCTTTCCCTCTGTTTTTTCTGGTGATCATGACCACCGCATCGTATCTGAATGTCTATGGCTCCGGTTTTCTTTTTTCCCTGTTTAGCGCTGTTCTTTTCAAAAGTGAGATCAATTGGCAGGCAACTACGGTATTTGATTCATCAAAATGAGTTGTATCTTGAGTGTGTCCTGGCCCGGTGCGGCGTTGCATTGTGCCTCCCTGCAATATGTTCATGTTGTTTGCAGGGGAGACGGGTGATGCTGTTGGAGTGTTTTATTGTAGATTGTCCGTAACTGGGAGACTCCTAATGGTTCTGAATGGTAAACGAATTCTGCTTATCAGGCAGAGTCCCTTGGAAAACCTCACCCATATCCTTCCTGTTGCATATAGTTTCTTCCAGCTGTTTTCCCTTCTCCCACATAGGTTCGGTTTTGGAGCAGATCTCATTAGCCGTTCTACCAGACGATTACCCCCCTCATGCTGAATCTTACTGACGTCCCCCGGAAAATCCTCATTATCAAGCCCAGTGCCCTGGGGGATATTGTCCACACGCTGCCCGTGTTACAGGCGTTAAAGACATGCTATCCCGAAGCGGAGATACATTGGGTCGTCGTCAAGGGGTTGCATACCTTCCTGGAGGGGCATCCCCTTATTCACCGGTTGTGGATTTTTGATCGGCAGAAATGGAAAAGGTTTGCTGCGCTGCCGAGCACACTGAAGGAGATCAGGCAATTTGTCCACGGATTGAGGGCGGAGCGTTTTGACGTCTCCCTTGATTTTTCTGGTCTTTTGCGCAGCGGGTTGATCACCTGGATGGCAGGAGCCCCCAGGCGTCTTGGCTTTTCAAATGGCGATGAGGGAAGTTTTTTGTTTTACAATCGGTCTATTCATGGCGACATGAGCATGCATGCTGTTGATCGCTATCTTGAGTTGGTCAGACTTTTGGGCTGTGAGGTGAAGGAAGTAGCTTTCCCTATGCCGCCTTATGAACCAGACCCGCCCGTTTTGCGTACTCTGCCTGAACGCTTTGTGGTCCTTGCCCCTTCGGCCGGTAAGGAGGCAAACCGTTGGCCTGCTGAGCGATTTGGACAAATTGCGGCCAGGCTCCCGCTACCCTCTGTCATAGTTGCGGGTGCCGCTGAACATGATCTTGCCGAGATGGTGGTGCAGCATTCTGCTGGGCGTGCAATCAATCTGGCCGGACGGACTTCCCTGAAAGAGCTGATGGCCGTGATCCGAAGATCCTGCTGCATGGTCACCAATGATACGGGTCCACAGCATATTGCAGCAGCGCTTAAGGTCCCGGTGTTCAGCATTTTTGGGCCG
>CAITZN010000404.1 GCA_903896915.1 uncultured bacterium | reverse complement strand
GGCCCCGAACCACCCGCCAGATCGGGTCAGAAGGAAACCCAGCCAGGAACCATCCCGCCAACCCTAAAAATTCCCGTCTTCTTTATTCTCCGTGCCTCCGTGGCTCCGTGAGAGATTACGGGGTTACGGGTCTACGGGAAATCCTGCCAGGAACCATCCCAACGCTCCTCTAAAAATTCGGCTCTTCTGCAGAATCTGTGGGTGAACAAAAGCTGATTTGAGCTTATCCCTTTTGATATGCAAAAGGGATTTTCAAGCTCGACCAGGCGTCGGGGACAACCCGCCATAAACCAGTGGTTCTGGCAATAAGCCATGCTGGTGAAATAGCATCGTCTTATGGATCTCAAAGTTCCTGTATCCGCAGGCCATTCGACTGGTGAGTCCGACTTTGCGGTTCATCCCTTCTGTGATTCCGTTTGAAAACTCCTTCCTCGCCCGGAACCAGTTCAGAATTAGCGGCTCGTGTCTTCTCAGTGTTCCGACGAACTTCTTGATCTTGGGGATCTTTGACCGCATGGCCCGATAGCACCATTTGTGCAGGAAGTACCGTGCAGCCTCTTCATTGTCGAGCTCCCATAATGGCTGGAAGGCTTCCCTGAGCAGGTAGACCTTCACGGTCTTCAGTGGCACTGTCAGCAGGGAGGCCAAATGCAGGCGTTGTTTCTCGGTCAGGTTCTCCGGTCGTTTGAGAAGGCTGTACTTGGAACGCTTGAGTTCATGGCATCCTGTTTTCGCCCGCTCTCGGCTTTCCGAGGCGCGGGTTTCGTCCATGATCTTGTTGAACTTGGACATGACATGAAAACGATCCAAGACATTCATGGCCTTGGGCAACTTCTCGTTGATGATCTTGATGTAGGGTTTCCACATGTCGGTACAGGCCACCTCGATTCCCCTGCAAGTTTTCGCCCCCAGTTTTTGCAGGCAGGTTCTCAAAGACTTCTCCGTCCGGTCCTTGGCAACCTCCAGCAAGCGCCTTCTTCCCTGATCGATCTGGTAGACCACAGTCATGTACTTGTGACCGGCGGCAATCTGAATCTCGTCTATCCCGATCGCCCCAATCACTCCAAGAACCCGGTTGGCAAGTCCCCAGTTCACACTCCACTGAACGCTCTCGTAAACACCGCGCCAGGATACCCCGTAGATCTTCGATACCGATTGGATTGGCAGCAGCTTGGCCCAACGGGAAAGGAACATCCTGAGGGCGAAGGTCACCGGGGATTTGCCTTCCGACCATTCAACCTCTTCAATCTTCACACCGCAATCGGGGCAGGACACCCGGCGCATTGTGTAGCACAGGATGACCGCCCAATGAAAAAGATGCAGATACTGAAACAGGCGCGGCGACAGATGATCATGGACTGGGGCTGGCTTCTGGCAGCACGAACAGTGCGCATGGCTATTCCCATGCGGTCTGAGATGGACGAACAACGCCTCCTCTCCATTCCAGACATCAAAATCAACATCGTTAATGACAAATCGCTTGAGTTTCAGGACCCGATTCAGTACAGTCTTGACCGTGAGCATCAGTGGTTTCCCTTCTTTGCTTCTAGGTAAAACAAAGCTAGGGCTGATGCTCACTTTTTTCAACTAGCCGCTCTCACCCACAGATTCTGCAGAAGAGCCATTTTTTGATTTCAGAATTGACAAGAAGAAAATGACTTGCATGAGACTCTGACCTAGTAGGATGAGATTGAAGAAAGACTATGCGGAGAGACTGTTTTATGGACAGGACAAAATGGAATGTTTCTGTGCTGAAAAAGATGAGGATAAACCCCATCGACAGCCAATTCATGTCCGAGGTTGGGTTGCCCAATTTACCGGTGGATGAATTATGGTTCTCGTCGATCCCGCCATTGCTCATTCTAGAAGGAACCGATTGTCATCGAATTGGAACTTATGGCATGTTCAACGAAGTCCCACTTTTTGTCAGGGAATCAATTCCAGGCATCTGGAGTTTTGATGAGCGTATAAATCAGCCAACCTTGGTCAACACAACGGCAAAATCCTTTAGTTTATTTGTTTCCTTGCGAGAAAAATACTTGCTTGATATTGATGTCCTTTTGCCCAAGAAAACGGGACAGCAGCTGGTTGAGGTGGTCAGGCATGCCATGATTGAAATTGATCCTGAAGCAATGGCTGGATCATGTATTTGGCCATTCTTCATGGAAG
>CAITZN010000403.1 GCA_903896915.1 uncultured bacterium | reverse complement strand
TGATTTTGTATCCTTTTTTACTTTTATGCGGATCTCCCCTAACACGCCAACGTCATATTAGCTGCCACACAGGTATTCTAATTTTACCTGCTTGGCAGCTAATATGGCCCGCGTACAGAGAGCGGTTCACCGGCATAAGTTATCCTGCAAAATCACAAAATTCGGATTCACAGGATAAGCCAAAACATTCATTTCGGGTACTACGGCCTGTAATGCCAGTACACCATTGGGCAACTCGTTCACAGGCTCCGCCCTGTCCAAGCCGCTTCGATTTGGAAGTGCTTATTCTAGTTTTATGCCTTCCTTCGCGATATTTTTTAACAAAGCAGGGTTGTTTCTTGTGACCTGCCGGCCTAGCCCGTCTTGCCAATTGCGCGAATCCGTCTATAATCGGACTTATATTTGACAGAAATGGACAAAACAATGACTGCACGTAACTTGATTTCAGCTGGAGCAGGCGGGACTGGAGGAAAAACTTCGATTTTCTCCCTGGTGAGCATGGGCTTATGGGATCAAACCGTCCAGCTTCGCAAAGGCATATCGGCTCAATACGTTGCAGAAATGAGTGATGCATTGGATATGACGCGGGCAAGTCTCTTGGAGAATCTTCAATTGCCTAGAAGCACGATCGAGGCGCGCATCAAGAACAGGACTCCGTTAACAAGCGCAGAGGGGGGGCGGTTTTGCGTACGGCAAAGGCTTTGGCGAAGGCAGGGGAAGTACTTGAAGATCGGGATATGGCGGCTAAATGGTTTAAACGGGAGATCCGCTCTTTAGGCGGTGTCACCCCCATCTCTCTGATGGACACTGATAGCGGTTTCGAGCTGGTAATGAAAACACTAGGAAAAATTGAATACGGCATCGTTGCTTAATGTCGTGCACCACAGTTTGGCGCATTGCCAAAGAAACGAAAGATTTCAGAGCAGATGATCTGAGCGGTGCTGGTGCAGCTGCAGTAGGAGGGCGCTGGAATAGCGCAGGCAACCATGTTGTGTACGCCGCTTCATCAATATCACTGTGCACGCTAGAAACGCTCGCGCACATTGGTGATGACGTCGCATGTCGCAATCGTTTTTTAATTGCTATCGACATTCCGGCTAAACTGATGGCTGGCTGCAAAACGCTTAAAGCGTCTGACTTGCCTGTTACGTGGATCGCTGAGCCGCCTGGCATGGCAAGCGTGAAAATTGGTGATGAATGGCTCAAAAGGAATAAGGAACTTTGCTTATGGGTGCCGTCTGTGATCGTCCCCGAAGAAGTCAATCTCCTTATCGATCCGAAGCATAAGGATGCAGCTCAAATTAAGGCTAGAGTGGTTCGGCCTTTTGTTTACGATTCTAGGCTTGGCTGAGCCAATGAGGGAGACTTCTCACCGCCGTCAACTACCCCGTCCTTGTTATGCATGCATCCATAAACTTGGCAAACAAGTTTCCAGAGTATTCACCCCATGCATAACTTCAGTCATCGAACCACCTTCCCCTCAATCGCTTTGTTGCTGCTCTCCGGTAGCGCTGCCGCC
>CAITZN010000402.1 GCA_903896915.1 uncultured bacterium | reverse complement strand
CCGCCGCCGATGTTGATGCCAATTTTGTCATGAGCCGCGACGGGCGTTGGATTGAGGTGCAGACCACGGCAGAGGGGGCGCCCTTCCGCCCGGAACTGTTTACTGTCATGGCAGAGCTGGCTTCCCAGGGGATCCAGCAGTTGTTCCGATTGTGGGAGGATTAGCAGGGATAAAGGATGACGTAGGTATTGATTTTTTATCAGAAGGTTGCGTCGATTGTGTCGGTCTGATCTTGTCGCTAATCCATGATGGTTGAGTAGTTTAGTGCTTTCAGGTAGTTGTCATACACAAATGTTGTGTCGATATTAAGGGTCTGCAGAGCTTGCAGGCATTCATCCGGCCTGCCATGCTCGTAGGCAATGACCGCTTGCAGAATAGGGAAAAGGGGGCCGTCCTGACTGACGAGAGCCTTTTTGACCCCAGGGGTGAGAGGGAGTTTTTCCATTGCTAGCTGCATGGTCGTATCAAGGATAGCGTCGATCAGTGAAAAAAGCCCGAGCATGAACAACTCCGAGGCGTCCGAAGCGGATTGGCATCCTGCGGCCAGTAGTTCGCAAAATTTAGCTCTGATCAAGGACAGCCGCAGCAGTTCCGTGGGTTTATCCGCTGCAAGCTCTGAGATGACCACCAGGATAATAAAACGGCGAATCTCTTTTTCCCCCAGATAAATCATAGCCTGCCGGATAGAAGTCACCTCTTTCAGCAGATAATAGTATGCCGAGTTGATATAACGGAGCAGTTTGTAGGCGATAGCAACATCGGCTTCGATTATTTTCTGCAGGTTTACCATCGAGGTGTCTTTTTTGTTAATCTCGGCCAGCAGCCTGATTTTGCTGATTTTGACCGATGAAACTTCTCGCATTTTGATAGATTCTGGTTTGGCAAAGAAATAACCCTGGAAATAATGGAAGCCGAGTTTACGGGCGTGTTCGAATTCCTCATAGGTTTCAATCTTTTCGGCGAGATATTTGATGTCGTAGCGGGACAGCCGGTAAAGAATCCGTTCGATTTCGTCCGTTGTCGAAAGCCGGTAGTCAATCTTGATGATATTAGCCAGTTCGATCAGCGGTATCATCTCTAAATTGAAGACGAAATCGTCTAGAGCGATCGTATACCCTTTCTGGGAAAGCTTGGCGCAGGCCGCCATCACCTCTGGGGTGGGCAGCACATCCTCCAGGATTTCGACGACAATGGCATCTTTGGAAAAGAAGTTTGCAATCTCCTTGAGGATGAGATTCTCGGTGAAATTAATGAAGCAAAGTTTGTTGCCTGCAACTTTTTCAATCCCTTCGGTGAGAAAGGTGGTGGACAGGAGGCTGGTGGTGGCCCGGTCGCCACTGAGTTCACCCAAGTGCAACCCCATGGTTTGGCGGAAGAGAAGTTCGTAGGCGAACAACTTTTTTTGTGCGGTGAAGATTGGCTGCCGAGCTATATAAACATACATTGCGTATCCTGCCAGTAAACTCTCAATTCAATATTGTTAAGAGTATATGGTAACCACTCGGCTTTAACCAAGAAAAATCGCATCTTATAGCAAGATTCTCGGGAGCAGTTGCAGACCGTCAGGGGTTATCGGCTCGGTCTGGTGCAGGTGCGCGATCTCGGCAGGCGGGATAAACCGGCCATAGTCGATCTCTTCGGTTTGCAGGGTGAATGGGCCGTTGCTGGTGCAGGAAAAAATGCGGCCCCACACCTTGTTATCAGCGTCTTCATAGTATTGATCGAACAGGAATCGGAGTTTGGCGTTGGCCAAACCCAACTCTTCTCGAAGTTCGCGGTGCGCCGACTCTTCGTAGCTTTCTCCGGCCTGGACAACTCCGCCGGCAGCAAGATCCCAGTAGCCGGGGTAAATATCTTTGCTCTTGGTTCGTTTTTGGATGAATAACTCACCACCGCTATTGAAGACCAGAATATAGGAGGCCTGGTGGATAAGTTTTTGTTGCCGCATGATCTGGCGGGTGACAGCCCCGATAGGACAATTCTCCCGGTCAACGATTTTGACGATTTCTTCGGCAGGGTTCGGGGTCACGATTGCATAGCCTCAAGCGGTATGATTACATCTGCAGGTGTTTGAACTCCCAGCAGCGGTGAATACGGGGATTCCGTTGAAAATCGCGAGGTAGGGTCTCCTCACTGATCTCCTGTACTGCAAATTCCTCGAGGAGTGAATCTTCAAGTTTGAACTTGCGGAAATTAGTGGAAAAAATCAGCAAGCCGCCTTTGGCCAGGTGTTGCATGGCCAGACGGAGCAGGACGGGATGATCGTTTTGGATATCAAAGGTTTGCTTGCGGTGCCGCGCGTTGGAGAACGTCGGCGGATCGACAAAAATAAGACCGTAGCGTTCATGATTGTGCTTGAGCCACTCCATGCAATCGGCCTCGATAGTCTGATGCAGCGGCCCTCCAAATCCGTTGAGAGCCAGATTGGCATTGGCCCGGGAGAGATAGGTCTCTGAGATGTCGACCGTGGTGGTCGCGGTGGCCCCGCCCATAGCGGCATAGATGGTGGCGGATCCGGTATAACCAAAGAGGTTGAGGAAGGTTTTGCCCTGAGCCAACAGGCCCAAACGCGCCCTGGTAATCCGATGATCGAGGAAAAGCCCGGTGTCCAAGTAGTCGGTGAAATTGACCAGAAAACGGCCGCCTCCTTCATGGACCTCAATGAGTGGTCCGGTTCCCTCCTTTTTTTGATACTGTTGCGTTCCTTTCTGTTTCTGACGGGTTTTGATGAAAATTCGGCTGCGGGGGACGTTGAAAACCGTACGAATCACCTGCAAGGCAAGGCTAAACCGCTGCTCCGCTTTCTCCTGATCAACCGTGGCCGGTGGTGCGTATTCCTGCACATGGATCCATTCTTCATAGAAATCGACGGCCAGATTGAATTCCGGGATGTCACCGTCATAAATCCGAAAACAGGTGATCTGCTCTTCTTGCGCCCAAGGCAGCAGGAAAGTGCAATTTTTGATCAGGCGGTTGGCGAAATCCTGGCCTGGGCTTTCGGCCTCCAAGGGGATGGTCGACCAGGTCTGCGGGGACCGCTCCGTGCTCTGGCTTTCACTGCCTACCAGCAGTTGGCATTTGATTGGGCCGTTATAGAGTCGGTGCCGTTGTTCCCAGATCATGCCGGTCATCTCCGCCAAGTCGGGGTTGGCTGTGAAAAATCCCAGTCGCCACCCTTTGAAATGGGTGCGGAAGGTTCGTCCTAGACAGCGGTAGAGATATTTCACCGCCTCTTTTTCAGATAACCGCTCGCCGTACGGAGGGTTGGTGAGCATGCACCCTTGGGGACCAGGACTTTGTAGTCGGGCCAGCTGTCGCTGCTTGATGATAATGATATCCCGTAGGCCGGCGGCAATCACGTTCTGCCGGGCGGTCGCAACGATCTTGGGGTCCGCGTCGTAGCCGATGAATTGCGGCCAGATTTCGGGAAGACCTTGGCCTTCAAGGTCGAGAGCCTCTTGCACCAGCCGTTCCCAGAGCGGCTGGTCGTGTTTGTTCCAGGCCATGAAGCCAAAGACTTTGCGTTGCAACCCTGGCGCAGAGTTGCTGAGCATGAGGGCCGCTTCGATCAGTAGGGTGCCGCTGCCGCACATCGGATCCAGGAGAATAGGTTCGGTGGCAGCGTGCTGCAACCAGCCCGAAAGACTGACAATGGCGGCGGCCAGGGTTTCCTTGAGGGGTGCATCGCCACCGCCGGTGCGGTAGCCGCGTCGGTGCAGACTTTCTCCAGTGAAATCAATGGAAAGGGAGGCTTCGGTTCCTTCGACATGGAGGTTGATGCGGATGTCGGGGTTGTTGGCGTCGACATTGGGCCGTGTGCCAAACCTTTTGCGGAATTGATCGACTATGGCGTCTTTGATCCGCAGGGAGGCGTATTGGCTGTGGGTCAGTGCGGCATCGGTCAGGGTGGTGTGCACGGCAAAAGTCGAATCCTGGGTGAAATGTTCATCCCAGAGGATAGTGCCGGCATAGGTGTAGAGTGCGTCAGGGTCAGGGGCGTCGAACCGGGCTAGTTCGAGCAGGATGCGTGAGGCGAACCGTGACCAGAGGCAGGCTCGGTAACCGGTTTCCAGGCCGCCGGCCCACGAAACCGCACCGGGATGGGATTCAATTGATTCCCCGCCGATTTTGACGATCTCTTCACTGGCCAGTGATTCCAGACCGGTCGCGCAGGTGGCGGTAAATTGCAGCGGCAGTTTCTTCTTTATTTTGGAGGTCGGGCGTAAACGGTGCATTGGTTTTCTATTTTATTCCGGCTGTACAATCAGTGAGGGGGGAACCCAAGGATGCGGCATCAGTGGCGGATACCAGGAAATTTTTGACGGGGTGGGTACGGTGCTGGTTGATGAATATTTTGACAAGAGAGGTGACCGTGCGAACCATGGGGCTGAACCTCTGTTATTGCACGGAGGTTTTCCGGTTGTGCAGTGATGCCATTTTATCAGTGGCGCAACATAGTCATTCTCTTGGTGGAAGTAAACAAGAACAACAACCACCCGGAGAGTATTCTGTTCTTACGATATGGCAATCCTCTTGTTTGATTGTGGGCATGGAGTAATTCCTACAGGTTTGCCAACTCAGCGAAACTGCACAGTTGAATACCCTGGGCCGTAATGTCGGAATGGATGGAGGGGCTTTTCAGAGTGCGTAATTCGATTTCATGGTGGTAGTCCCAGCGCTGCACATCCGGCTCATCGGGTCTTAGGCCGGGATGGCACATCAGCTCATAAACCTGGCCCGGTCGAAGGGTACGGAGCATGCGCTGCAGACGGCTATCATCCAGCCGGCCGCCGTCCTGGAATCCCAGGAAGCGAGGCGGCTTGTGTTGCGTATTTCGTGCTCCAGCCAGGCGCGCCAGCATCCAGGAAGTCCACAGTGCCGTTGTGCCCATCATCCGGCTGATTCCGTGCAAGCCCGGCCACTGATTCCAGGGGAGATGCTCGACTGGTACACGCACGAACGGAATGTCGTAATGCGCGGCGAGACGCAAGCTCAGATCAGCTAGTCCCGGAAGGATGTGCACATGCTGGTGGCTGTCTAAATGTGTCACCCGGATTCCGTGGTCCAGAACACGTTCGATTTGAGCCGACCATTCCGCCTGCACATCCTTTAGCCGGATGCTTCCGGTCAACCAGCGCCGCAGGAAGGCACTGGCGCTGGCTGGAAAACGTCCGTCATCCCCGGCCAAAGATGTGCCGGGTAGCAACGGCCGTTCTGCGACCAAGGTCAGATGGACGCCGACATCAAGGGTGGGAACCGAGCGGCAGGACTGCACAGCCTGCTCAAAGGCACGGCCCACTGCCATCAGTGATGTCGAGGTGACAATACCTGTTCGGTGGGCTGCAATTATGCCTTCGTTTATGCGTGCGGATATTCCGAAATCATCGGCGTTGACGATCAGGCGGATGGGAGGATGCTGCCCGGAGGTTGGAACATGGGCAGTGGTGTCACTCATAGGGGCAAAGGTCGGCGGTTGCCGGACCCTACGGTCTCGCAGACAATGAAGCGCGGGCGTCGGCGCACCTCGATGATGATGCGGCCGATGTATTCTCCCAGGATACCGAGATAAACAAACAACAGCGAAAACAAGAGCGACATCACCATCATGGTTGAGGCCCAGCCGGGAACTGTTCCTGTACCGAAAATCTTTCCGAAAAAAGCGTAGAAGACGCCGAGCAGTGAGAAGACACTACCCAACAAACCGATAAGGATGCCGATTCGCAGTGGCATTATTGAGAAGGAACTTAAACCTTTCCAGGCAAGGCTGATCATTTTCCGCATGCTGTATTGCGATTGCCCGTTGACGCGTTCACCAGGGTGGTAAGGGATGGCGCAGGACGAAAAGCCTATCCATTCGGTCAGTCCACGCAGGAATAAGCCCGCCTCGTTGAAACGCAGCAGTTCATCCAAGGCTTGGCGGTCTATCAGCCGGAAATCTGCAACACCTGGTTGTAATGGTACCCCGCTCAGATAGGAAAATAGCCGGTAGAAACCTCGAGAGCTCCATTTCTTGAACCAGCCGGTGGCGCATACATCCTGGCGCAGAGTCTTTACCACCTTGAAGCCCTCTTTCCATTTTTCAAAAAGGACGGGGAGCATTTCCACTGGGTGCTGCAGGTCGCAGTCCATGGTGATCACCGCGTCTCCCTCGGCCATCTCCAAGCCAGCCAGCAGGGCATACTGGTGGCCGAAGTTTCGGGACAATCGTATCCCCCTTACTTTGGGGTTGTCCGCGGTTAACCCACATATTGCCGACCAGGTGGTGTCGCGACTGCCGTCGTCGACAAGGATCAGTTCCCAACGTTCGGTCACCATTTTCTGCAAGACCTCGGAGACATGCTGGTAGAGCAGAGGGATGTTCTGGGCCTCGTTGAAAGCGGGGACAACCACGCTAACGATGGGCAAAAGAGAGTGAGTGTCAGGACGTGTCGTCCCGGAACAAGCCGTACCTACAGAAGAGGGGTTATACATCAGCTGGTCCAGTAGTGGTTCATGAAACGGATGGTATCCATTGCCAACAGCAGTGTTGAGGTGAGATACCATGCCCCTCGGCCCACAGGTGAACGGATGCTGGCTCCAATGAAATAGAGAGGAAAGAGCACCATGCTGTACCGTGAAATGGCCAGAGTTGATCCCGTGCCCAGAGCGATGGCAAGCGACACCAGCATGTAGGCGCCGTACGAAAGCCTTAACTTCCAGAGCGCTATACACCCTATGACAATTGCTACAGCAGCGTAGAACAGGTCGACAGCTGTGTTGGCCAGCTCGACGTTATTGTGGGCAATTAAATCGTTGAAATCCATCACAAAGTCTCTGCCAAAGTGGGTCTGCACTTTGAGATAGAGAAAAAAATCGTCGAACGCAACCCAGTGATACAGGCAAAAGGCAAGGGCGCCGAGAGGCGCTATGGCCAGGGGCAAGACGCGACGCGTCAAAAGTCCCCTCCAGCCATTGATTTGCACGAATTCGATGAACAACACCACGAAAAGAAATACGCCGGCAACGCGAGTGGCCGAGGCCAGGGCCGCCCAAGCGCTTGCTACCAAAAAGTTGCCTCGTCGCGCCCAGAACACCATCGACAGCGACAGAAATAGAAACAGTGATTCGGAGTAGACTGCGTTGAGAAAAAAAGCTGTGGGATGGATCAGGAGAAGCGCGACGGGAAGATTGGGGTCGATGTCTGGATGAAACTCCTGACACAGTCGGGTCAGCATGACGACCGTCAGCAGTAAAAACAGACAGCTCAACATCCAGCCGGCCAGCACCAGATCGCCACCTGCAAGAGGCCCTACCAAGCGTATCAGCAATGGGTAGAGCGGAAAAAAGACAATGTTTGAAATAGTTTCGCCGCGCGTATAGTAGCCGTTTTGGGCGATATCGAGGTACCAGTAGGAATCCCAGCGATTGTGCAGATTGATGAGGTTCCAGCTTTGCGAAGGCATCTCGCCGATAATCTCGGGGATCCAGTCAAAGGCGGTGTCGGGAGCGAGATTTAAACGGTTGAATGCCAGAAGGGCGAAGAGGTTGATGATGACGAGCCATACTGCGGTCATCGCCAAGCTGCGACGGACTGGGGGGGTGAGCACCGACGAAACGGTTTCCCATTTCGCATGCACCATGTCAAGAAGGGCAGCCATCTATGCTATTGTGTCCTCTTCCAGAATAATTCGGACAACCTATGCCTCCCAAACGACCATACGGCGGTATCCGCGAATGTACAAAAAGGTAAATCGTCCTGATAGATACCTGATGAGACTGGGGGAATCAAGCGTTGTTTATGGCCTTGGTTTCAGCAGGCCCCTGTAAATTCATCAAACGGCGAACAACTGATGAGTGTACAAAATGTTGTAATTTTGTCAATATTTAAACAGGTTGCAGACTTGCAACGTTGCTTTTTTTCAGTCAAAATTGTTTTATAAACAAAAAGAGTCGATTCCGTTTTATTTGCCACGAGGTGGTATCCTCTTCACCACATAATACGTTTTGTTCTTAAACAGTGCGCGTCTGTGCCGTTTGTTGTGTTCAGGTTGCCATGCCAATACGTTTACGATGTGGTCTTGGCGGATTTGAGTTTCCCTCTGATGGCTATCGTCAGGCCTGCTGCAACCACTATGAGGGCGACGCCTAAGAGCGGACGGTAGACAATCCAGGCCACTGCAATAGTGATCAGCGAGAGAACGGCTGCCGACAGAAACGAGATGATTCCCGTACCTGCTCCCACGATATCGCCCAGAATGGGCAAAACGTCTGCGAGCACTGAGAGCAGCTTGAAAATCAGGCTCAGTCCGATGAGCATGAGTATGAATCCGGCAGCCCTGAGAATCCACGTCAGTATTCTGTTGCTTTCCTGTGCTTCCTGGATCATGGCATCTGCCGTATGCACACCTGTCTGTAGCATCTCGATGGTTCCACCTGCTTTTGCGCTGTAGGGCTCAAAGGTGTTGCTCACCTGCTTGGCAATCACGCTCACCACTGTGGGGTTAGCCGCCTTGAACTCAATCCGCACATCCCCGAGTTGCGGCGATGCCGGGTCAGCGCCGATATAGAATCCGGTCTCGTAAGCTTTGGCCTTGCCTTTGAGTGTCGCTGGTACAGGCGTATCATTGCTCACGGGAAGCGGCTCAAAGTTATTGATCTGGCCGACGAGTGACGATGACAGCGTGAAGGCTCCGAGACTTACCATGTCGGCAACCTGCTCTCTTGACTCATACGGAAGCGTGCCAGGGTTACGATGTTCGGCCGGGTCCTTGAAACTTGTGGAACTGATCGCTTTGTCCGCCCATGTTTTGCTGTAGGTATACGTCGTCACCGTCTCCGTACCGCCCCCCAGTTTTTTCTTCGTTTCGCTGTGCGATGTTTCCTTCCACTGATACATTTCTACTACACGCTTCAGCTTCAGCGCATTCGCAGCGACACCGAAAACCGGATCCTTCAGCGTCGCTTCAGTACTGGCTTTACCAGTCATGTGCACCAGTTTTCCGGTGTTGGCGGCATCAACGGTGTCGGACGTGACCGAGATGACCGCGCCACCGCCCTCCTTCAGGGTTTTGTACTCTTTGACAGAACGGCCTTCGTTCCAAAACAGCAACGGGAATGCGACAATAAACAAGATAAGACCGACCAAAATGCCCTTGATGGCCCCTCCGATGCGACCAAACCACGATTCCTGCGTGACTTCTGTGAAGTTATCCTCTGTCATTTAGACCTCCCTTTTGGTTGGTGTTGCTCCCGTCTACCATTCCATTTTTTGCTACGCAAGGCTAGGGGCGAGGATGCAAAAGGGAATGGAACTGTAATTTGCCATTCTCCCCGCATCCTGGTAGGTCAGTGGATGTTCGGAGAATCGTGTCACAGCTTCTTGTGCGCCTTCACCATGAAATATAGCACCGGTACCGCCATCCGACTAATCAAAAGCGAGGCAATCTCACCGAACATCAGGGAAATGGCTAACCCCTGGAAGATCGGGTCAGCCAGGATAACCGAGGCCCCAACCACTACAGCCAGAGCTGTCAGCAGCATCGGACGGAAACGGATAGCTCCGGCCTCAACCACCGCTTCGGCAAGCGGCAGGCCATGGCTGATCCGCAGTTCAATAAAATCGACCAGAATGATCGAGTTGCGGACCACAATTCCTGCTCCAGCCATGAAGCCGATCATCGAGGTGGCGGTGAAAAAGGCGTTCAGCGCCCAGTGGGCGGGCAGGATGCCGATCAACGAGAAGGGGATGGCTGCCATCACCACCAGCGGAGTGATATAGTCCTTGAACCAGCCGACCATCAGCATGTAGATGAGTACCATGACCACGCAGAAAGCCAGCCCGAGGTCGCGGAAGACCTCCAGGGTGATGTGCCATTCGCCGTCCCATTTCATAGCCGGCTGGGATTCCAGGAATGGCTGGTTGAGGTTGTAGACTCTCACCGGTCCACTGGTGCCACCGAATCGTTCAGCGTCCAGCTCTTTGAGCTGTTTGTTCATGCTTAGGATGGGGTAGACCGGACTCTCGGCCGAACCCGCAACATCGCCGGTAACATAGATCACCGGTTTGAGGTTTTTGCGGTAGATTGGCTGATCGACCGGCTGCTCACTGATCCGTACCAGTTCCCTGAGGGGCACCAGGGGGGACTGGGGATTAGTTTCGCAACGCAGTGAAATGTTCAGCAGGTTGTCAATCCTGGCTCGTTCTGCCTGCGGCAATTGGAGAATGATATCAACCTCCTCCTTGTCCCTAGGTTGGTGGAAGAGGTCAATCGATTGGCCGGAAAGACCCATTGCCACTGTCCTGGTAATTTCTCCCTCGGTGATACCGTTGAGTGCCGCCTTTTCCTTGTCAACGGTGAGGATCAATTTATTCCGATCCTGTTCGCGATACCAGTCGATGTCGACTACCCCGGCGGTAGTGGCAAAGATTTTTTTAACCTCTGTGGCCAGCTGCAACCGGTGTTCCTCGTCTGGTCCGTAGATTTCAGCTACAAGGGTCTGGAGCACCGGTGGTCCCGGCGGTACCTCGGCTACCGCCACGGCGGCTCCGTATTTCTCTGCGATGAGAGCAAGTGCCGGTCGTACTCGTTTGGCGATCTCGTGACTTTGGCTCGAACGCTCTTTTTTGCTTTTAAGATTGACCTGGACATCAGCGACGGTTGGGCCGGAGCGCAGGAAATAATGGCGGACCAGCCCGTTGAAATTAAAGGGCGAGGCCGTGCCGGTATAGATCTGGTAGTTGATCACTTCGGGTTCACGGCTGACCACCGAGGCCATCTCCGCAGCTACCCGGGCGGTCTGCTCCAGAGGCGAACCTTCCGGCATGTTGAGGATGATCTGAAATTCGGACTTGTTGTCAAAGGGCAGCATCTTCACTTTCACCTTGCCAAAGACAACCAGGGAGCAAACGGTGAGCAGCAGGCCGACAATAATGAGGAAAAATCGGAGCCGCCAGCGGTGATCGGCGAGCAGCGGTTCCATGATCCTGTGGTACAGTCGGGTAAAAAAAATCGTCGGGTGCGTGGTCGGGATTGTGTTGACTACCCTCATTTTCCCCTTTGGGTTTGCGAAGAATATGGATGGCGGCCCAGGGGGTGACCGTAAAAGCGATCATCAGTGAGAAGACCATGGCCGCCGAGGCCCCAATAGGAATGGGGCGCATGTAGGGGCCCATGAGGCCGCCGACAAAAGCCATAGGGAGGATGGCGGCGATCACGGCCCAGGTAGCAAGAATGGTGGGGTTGCCGACCTCGATCACCGCACCTATGGCGATCTCTTTCAGTGAGGCGCCCCGGTTGGCGTGGAGCCGGAGGTGGCGCACAATATTTTCGACCACGACAATGGCGTCGTCAACCAGGATACCGATGGAAAAGATCAGGGCAAAGAGGGTGATGCGATTCAGCGTGTAGCCGTAGAGATAGAACAGCAGCAAAGTCAGGGACAGCGT
>CAITZN010000401.1 GCA_903896915.1 uncultured bacterium | reverse complement strand
CCGCTGTCCGCATAACCCCTATCAGCAGCAAACTCTACCAGGCGAGGATGATGGCACTTTCTGAACAGAGGAACCAGCTTGACCAGGGACAACGACTCTTCCTCCTTACAAAAGATTCAACGAACAAGCCCTTACAGCTGATCGTTCTTTTTTTCCTGTTATTCATTCTTTTCGTTCCTGGTACCGCTCTTCCCCTCCGAGCCGACACCAGGCAAGATCCAGAGAAGCTCGACACCCTCGTTGCCCTGGCCATGGAAAATAATCCCGAAGTTAAGGCCTCGGCGGCACGCTGGCAGATGATTACGGAACGGGCTCGGCAGGCGGGCACCCTTGAAGATCCGATGGTGATGCTGCGCCTCCAGAATGCTTTTATCAGCGATCCTCTCAACTTCAACCGCGACACCGCGACCGCCAAGGTAATCGGCATCAGCCAGAAACTCCCTTTTTACGGCAAACGCGATCTCATGCGGGAAGAGGCTGGACTTGAGGCCGAAGCGGAGCGCTGGGTGGTTGAGGAACGACGGATAGAATTGAAACGAATGGTCAAAGAGGCTTGGTACCAGATGTACCTGGTTGATCGTTCCCTGGAAACGGTTGCCGGCAACATCAGGTTGATGGATGATCTGATCCGTCTGGCGGAATCCATGTACGGAGTCGGCAAGACCGGGCAGCAGGAAATCTTTCAGGCCCAACTGGAGCGCTCGAAGATGGAGGAGATGCGTATCGGCCTGGAGCAGAAACGGCGTTCCCTGGCTGCTAGCCTCAACACTCTGGCCTACCGACCAGTGGAGACCGCTATTCCTGTAATCGCCAAAATTACCTTAACCCCGGTGTCACTCTCGGCCACCGAGCTTGAGCGCCTGGCGTTAGTGCATCGTCCGGCTCTCAAAACTTTGCAGGCGAAGATTGACAAGGCCGGGGCGAGTTCCAGGCTGGCTGAAAAAGAACTCCTTCCCGATGTCACCGTCTCCTTCGAATACATGCAGCGCGAACCCGCCATGGACACTCCAGGCGATGACATGTATGCGGCTCAATTGTCCTTCAATCTCCCGATTCAACACGATCGGCGGCGTGCCAAGATTGCCGAAACCCAGGCAGAACTACGGATGGCGACTCAAGAACTGGCAGTACTGCGCAACAAGATCCAACTGGGGATCAGCGATGGACTGGCCCAGCTTGAACGTAGTCGCAAATTGACCCGGCTCTACGACAAAGGGATTCTTGCCCAGGCAACCAGTGCGGTGGAGTCTGGCATGGCTGCGTATCGGACCAACAAGGCGAAATTCACCGAGGTGATGGCCAGCCGTATCGCCCTGTTCAACTTCGAACGTGAATACCATGGGGCGGTGGCCGATCACCAGATGCAGCTGGCAGTGCTCGAAGGCGTTGTCGGCACTCCCTTGCCATCCACACCGTAAACGACACCGCAACCACTGTGGATGACGACAAGTCGGATTTTTGAGGATTAATTATTGATGAAAATAACAACAAGCAGCAAGGCAATGGCGTTGGTCATCAGCCTTGCTCTGTCCCTCGGTGGCGGCTACCTGCTGGGCACCCGCCATCAGGATCACGAGCACGAAGCGCTGGCCCCAGAGAAAGGACAAACTGCGGCCAAAGTCCAGTATACCTGCTCCATGCACCCGTTCATCATCCGCGACGCCCCCGGTGCCTGCCCGATCTGCGGCATGGCGCTGACCCCGATAAAAACAGAAAAGGGTGAAGCGGCCTCCGAACCCGGAGAAATCCGTATCGATTCGGTTACCATCCAGAACATGGGGGTTCGCACCGAAAAGGCTGATAAACGTAAGTTGCAGCGAACCATCCGAACCGTTGGCCTCATTACCGCTGCTGAGGGGCGACAGTTCTCAGTCAATGCCAAAATCGAGGGCTGGGTGGAACGGCTGATGGTCAATCAGCAGGGACAGCAGGTGAAAAAGGGACAGCCGCTGATGGAAATCTACAGTCCCGAGCTGGTAGCCGCCCAACAGGAATATCTGCTGGCCGCCAAGAACAGGCAGCAACTGGCTGCCAGCCCTTACCCCGAGATTGCCGGCGGTGCCGACCGTCTGCTCGAAGCTTCACGCACCCGTCTGCGCTACTGGGATATCAGCCCGGACCAAATCCAGGCCATGGAGCGCTCCGGTCAGGTGCGGAAAACCCTGACGCTGTACAGCGAACATGCAGGGGTGGTGACCAGCAAAAAGGTGCTGGAGGGGATGCGGATCATGGCCGGCGAAGAACTGCTGCAGATAGCGGATCTTTCCAAAATCTGGATCAATGCCGAAATTTATGAGTATGAACTGCCCTGGGTCAAGTTGGGCCAGGCCGTACAGGTGGAACTGCCTTTTGCGGGCGGTCAGGTGATCGATGGTTCGATCACCTATCTGTATCCCTACCTGGAGAATGAAACCCGGACGGTCAAAGCCAGGATTGAACTGGCTAATCCCGGTTTTACGCTTAAGCCGGCAATGTATGCCAATGTCAGCATTGCGGCGGAGACAGTTGCCGACGCCCTTGCCATTCCGGTGACAGCGGTCCTCAATTCCGGCAAAGGACAGACCGTCTTCGTTGCCCTTGGCAACGGCAAGTTCGAACCCCGAACCGTGAAGAGCGGCGTTCGCGATGATACCGGGCAAATCCAGATCCTCTCCGGACTGAACGAGGGGGAGGAGGTAGTTGTTTCCGCACAATTCATGCTCGACTCGGAAAGCAGGCTGCGCGAAGCCCTGGACAAGATGACCGGGCAAAAGAAAGATGCAGCCGCACCTTCCGGGAAAAAGGCCGATGCCAAGGCCCTGGACGACCTGTTCAAATGAGGGGCCCGTTAATGCCGATCCCGGGGAGTCGCTATGCTTGAGACCATCATTGCCTGGTCGCTGCGCAACAAATTTCTGGTGATCCTGGCCACTCTTTTCGTGGTGATCTCGGGAGTGTATTCCCTGCAGAAAACCCCGGTGGATGCCATCCCCGACCTGTCGGATGTCCAGGTGATCGTCTATACCAAATATCCGGGCCAGGCACCCCAGGTGGTGGAGGACCAGGTAACCTACCCGCTGACCACCCGCATGCTCTCGGTTCCTGGTGCCAAGGTGGTGCGCGGCTACTCCTTTTTTGGTTACTCCTTTGTTTATATTATCTTCGAGGATGGCACCGACATTTACTGGGCCCGCTCCCGAGTCCTTGAATACCTCAGCACCATCTCGGGCAACCTGCCCCAGGGGATAACGCCGACCCTTGGTCCGGATGCCACCGGCGTTGGCTGGATCTATGAATATTCGCTTGAAAGCAATCGGCACAATCTCCAGGAGCTGCGCTCCATTCAGGATTGGTACCTGCGCTATGAACTGACCTCTGTTGAGGGGGTCTCGGAAGTGGCGAGCCTGGGCGGCTTTGTTAAGCAGTATCAGGTGGCAGTGGACCCCAACAAACTGCGGGCCTACAACATCCCGATCACCGAAGTGATGATGGCTATTAAAAGGGCCAATCTGGATGTCGGCGGGGGCTCCATCGAGATGGGCGAGACCGAGTTTGTGGTCCGCAGCCAGGGGTATATCCGTTCACTCGCTGATCTCGGCAATATCGTGGTGATGAGTACCAAAGACGGCACGCCGATTTTGGTGAAACATCTGGCGGAAGTCCGGCTCGGCCCGGAGATGCGGCGCGGCGTGGCCGAATGGGACGGTCAGGGGGAGACAGTCGGCGGCATCATCGTCATGCGCTTTGGCGAGAATGCCCTACAGACCATCGAGCGGGTCAAAGCGAAGATGGAGAGTCTCAAGGCAGGCCTGCCCGAAGGGGTCACCGTCAAAACGGCCTATGACCGTTCCGGGTTGATCGAGCGAGCCGTGGCCACCCTCAAGGAAAAACTCCTGGAGGAATCCATCGTCGTCGCCGTGGTGACCCTCATCTTTCTCGGCCACCTGCCCAGCGCTCTGGTGGCCATCTGCACCCTGCCGGTGGCTAT
>CAITZN010000400.1 GCA_903896915.1 uncultured bacterium | reverse complement strand
GACAGCAAGGGACATATTGGCGCCCCTCACGAAAAGCTAACTATAGAATTGCCGTTAGCGGCGTAGGTGTTTTAGTATTTTACGCATTAACAAAGAAGGCACTGCGTTTGCAGCGCCTTTTTGCGTCTGTCGGAAAACATTACAGTAAAGGAATCGGTGAAGGGTGAAGTTCGTAGGATGGGCAAAGGTGGTTTTATGCCGTACCCATCTTTCGTTGTTGCCATATCGCTTACCTCCGTTTTCCGCGACTCATCACTCTATTGTTCTAGGGAGCTTTAACAATTTTTACCTTTGAAACCATGTTATCTGCAAGGCTCATTACAAATATCGTAAGCGATCACAGGGGGGGAGGTTTTTAGCCTTTAGCAATCCAAGTAAGGTCGGGCGTGATTCCCTTGAAGTACGAATCGATGGCATGAACTAAAACAGGGAAGGTTTTTTTGGTTTTCAGGCGACACGTCTGCCTGACGGAAAGTATCCGCTCTGTCCAACGGTGCCCTTTATCGCTGACATTGCCGTAGCTTCGTTTTCGCCAGCAAACGGCAAAGCGCAACATCCTCTCAGCATGGTTATTCGTTGGTGACACTCCGGCCTGCTCCAGAAAGAGCCAAAGCGAGTCGATCTCTCGAAAGAGTCTGGCTGCGAACTTACCGGCGTCATTCGTTTTCTCGCGGTTTCGAGTTACCAGTGAGATGAAACGGGCATAGAAGGCTCTCCACTCATCGATGTTTGGTTTTTCATGGGCCATATGGCAGAGCCTTCTCAACTCAGCTAGGGCACTTTTACCAAATTTTGCTATTTCATCGTCTTTGCTTTCGGAAAGCTTTATGGCGTCACGGATGAGGTGAGCTAGGCAGGTCTGACGGAGGCCAACCCATTTCGTATAGAGTCGATAGCCGTCGCTGACGAGAATGCCTTCCCACTCTTTCACCAGCTCTTTGAAGGCGGCCTTGGATCTATTCTGATGAATCATGAAGAATGATACGGAAGAGCTGGTCAGAACCCAGAGCCAGCAGAGTACTCCCTTGAGATACCAGGAAGTTTCGTCAACATGGTTTACTGCTTGGCTGCGGGCCTGAACGCCGATTGCCTCATAGTAGGGCAAGAGGGCCTCTGATGTCCGATCCAGAACCTTCTGAATCGCTCCCAGGGAGATGGAGAAATTGAATACCGAGGCACAGAGATTCTGCACCATGGTGCGGCTATCACCCTGACTGCCAGCCAATTCAGCGATGAAGGCCGTGAGTCTCGGCCCGTAGCCGGTGCGAAATTCACGAGGAATACTGGGGATGTTGATCTTTCCGCAGCAGGAGCATTTCCCTTTGAACAGCTCAAAGTGAGTGACATTCATTGCTATTTCTGGAAGTTCCATGTGCTGGTGGGTGTAATACTTCTTGTGGTTGATAAATTCGCGGTTACCGCAGATGCACTGGTCGGGATGGAGCAGTTTGACCTCATTGGGTTCGAGGAGCTGTTGGCGGGAACCTTTATGTCCCGATTTTCCTCCCGGCTTGCCATTGGGTTTCCTTGTGGTAGCTGCGCGTTTTATATAGGGATTGTCTGCTGATGGGGGTTGGTTGGAGTTGGTTGAATTGCGGTTGGTCCGATCCTCAAGTTTATTGAGCCGTTGCTCCAAGGTCAGAATATAGGCTTTAACCGAAGCGGGAATCAGTTCCAAGTCATCTTTAGAAAAAGGGTACAGCCATTGGCTCTCAGCAGGTTCCGACATTAAATATCCTTTCCCAAATAACACTAGCAGTAAGGATCGGAAATGTTTCTAAAAAAATACCGACCTTGATTGGTGGTACCCCCCCTGTGATCGGATACATCTCGTTTCACCCAAATTCATCACTGGTTGCCTGGAAGACCTGATCGCTCAAACCTTGCATCAACGAGTGAAACTGCTCGGACTGAAGGTTTATGCAGGAATATTAATGAACCTCAACAGGCACAGATGCTTGAGGTCATCGCTGCTATTGCGAAGGTTGGTGGATTCGATCCTGGTCTGGCTGTTCAGGTTGTAAGTCGTACCAATACGTCTTTAAGGTGGTGCCGATTTAAGCGTAGAAACCCTTTGCAACAGTGACACCTCTTGGGCGATTCATTTACCAGAACCAAAATAGTGTGTGCCGGGCAGGACGTTAGATGTTTCAAGCCACAATTTGAATAATTCAATCGCTTTGTTTAGTTTGCCTGTTGATAGCAAAATATTTGCTTCTGATATTAAATTTTTGATATCCAGATTAGATAAGTATGCATACTCTTTAGAATCACTTCTGGGATCTTCCAACATTTTTTCAAGTTCACTAGACCAAAAATGTTTAGCCCATGTGATAACTTCATCAACATAAATTTCCTGGTGATTCAAAAACATTCTTGCATT
>CAITZN010000399.1 GCA_903896915.1 uncultured bacterium | reverse complement strand
GGAATCAGCGAGAAGGTGTTCGGAAAGGGGCATCTGAAAGTTGCAGAGAGCCTGACACTGCTTGGGAGAATAGCCCTGTTCAGCGCTCGCTATGCCGAGGCCGAAGAGTATCTGATGCCAGCCTTTGAAATCCGTTGCACATTGCAAGGCGTGGACAATGAAGCTATGGCGCCGTTGTATGCTCTGCTCGGACGGCTTGCGTCGGCTCGCGGCAATTACTCTGAAGCGGAAAAACACCTGAAAAAGGCCCTTGAGATACGAGAAAAAAATTCTGATATAGACCATCCCGACATCCAGCGTAGTCTTGGCGCGCTTGCGGCGCTCTATGTGAAAATCGGGAAATATGCTGAAGCTGAAGCACTGTGCAAAAAGGTAATCGCAATCCAAGAGAAGTCACAGGGGAAAGATCATCCGTCAATCGCCTGGAGTCTCAACAACTTGGCCGAGATTTATGTGAGTATGGGAAGATATCCCGAGGCCGAATCTCTATTTCTCAAGGCGCTTGAGATAAGGGAAAAAAGAGGGGGGAGACGTGCTGGATCAGGTTCCCGTTCGTTTCTTTCGCTGGCTGATCTCTATAAAAACATGGGCCGATTTGACAAGGCTGAGACGTATTGCCGCCGAGTCGAAGAAATCTACCAGGAGAAAGGGGATCTCGAACATCCCTCCATGGCTGCAATCCAGGAGATTCGGGCGGAGATGGCGTTCGAGCAAGGGGACTACGGGAAGGCCGAACAGTACGGTAATAGAGCGGTGAGAATCCGTGAAAAAAAAATCGGGTTGAATCATCCTGATACCGCGGATAGTCAGATGCTGCTAGCCCGCATTGCCAACGCCAAAGGAAATACAGAGGAAGCAAGAACACTGTATGTGAAGGTTCTGGAGATACGGAAAAGCAGATTGGGCGGGGAGCATCTTGATATTGCAGAAAGCCTTGATGCCCTTGGCTCGATCTTGGTCGCCCAGGGAAAATTCCAGGACGCAGAGGCCTCGTATCAGGAATCGCTAAGAATCAAAGAAAAAGTTTTGCCTCCCGATCACAGAGAGACAGAAAAGACTCTTGGCTTATTGGGGGAATTGTATTGTGCTGCGGGGCGGTATAACGATGCGGAACCCCTACTCAGACAGTCGATGAAGCTGAAGGAGACGCAGGGCGCAGGAGACATTGAGTATGCGCAGCATGCCTCGGCCATGGCTGATTTTTACAAAAGCACCGGAGATTTCAAGGACGCAGAGCCGCTTTATAGAAAGGCATTAGAGATTCGACGGACGCAACTTGGCGGTGAGCACCCGCTCGTCGCAACGTCGCTCAGGTCCCTAGCTGCACTTTTAAAAGAAATGGCGAAGTATATAGATGCAGAGGAAGCTGTTTCTGAGGCAATTGAAATTTCAAAGAAAAAATTTGGCGAGGGACACCCGGACGTGGCCGAAGGTCTGCACATTCTTGCCAGTATTCGCTATTCGCTTGGAGATCATGAAAAGGCGGAGCAGCTTTGCCTTGATGCGCTTGGGCTACGGGAAGTGAAAAACAGCAAGAACCATTCCACAGTTGCTGAAAGTAAACAATTACTTGGAAGCATTTATCGTGCAGCCGGGCGACATGCTGAGGCGGAAGCTTTGCTCAGAGATGCTTTGGGTGTTCGGCAGGCGTCACTCGGCGACCAGCATCCACTGGTTGCTCAGAGTCTTTCCTCCCTTGGTTCATTGTCCATGGCTCGGGGGCGATATGCAGAAGCCGAGGAGTACCTGAAAAAAGGACTTGAAATACGGCAGAAGGTGCTCTCGTCCGAGCATCAGGATACGGCGGCGAGCATGAACAGCCTTGCTCGCCTGTACAAAACGCTTGGCAGGTATGCCGAAGCCGAAAAGCTTCTTACCCGGTCGATGGCGATACGCGGCAAGGCCTTGGGAGCGGACCATCCACGATACGCCGGAAATATCAGTTCCATGGCTGATCTCTACAGTGAAATGGGGAAATACCGTGAAGCAGAACCCCTGTATCTCAAGGCCATTGAAATTAGACGGAATACCACTGGGGAAGAACATCCTTCCACTGTTCGTGTCATGACCTCTCTTGCCCGCCTTTACCTGAATGAGGGCAGATATGACGAGGCCGAAAATCTGGCAGGGAAGGCTATAAAGGTCTTCCGGGAAAAACTGGGACATGATCACATTGATACGGCAAAAAGTTTGCAGGTCCTGGCTGAAATTTATATTGCAAAAGGGCTGTTTGCTGAAGCAGAACCTCTCTGCATGCAGGCCCTTGGAATTCGTGAGAAAATATTAAAAAAGGAACACCCAGATGTCGCCGACAGTCGCATCGCCCTAGCTTCGTTGTACAGGAACAGTGGGCGCCTGCAGGAAGCCGAACAGGAATACAGATTTGCCTTGCAGATCAAAGAGAAATCGCTGGGCAAGGAACATCTCGACGTGGCTGAGGTGTTTGGTCTTCTGGGAACCCTGTACCAAGAACGAGGGGATCTGAAGGAGGCTGGACCTTCTTTCCAGAAGGCTTTGGAAATTCGTGAAAAAGCATTCGGGAAATACCATCCCGATGTTGCCGAGAGTCTCGACACCCTTGCGGGCTTGCTCATGGCCTCCGGAAGATTCCAGGAAGCCGAGCAACGATACAAGAGCTCGCTTGAGATACGGGAGAAAGTGTTTGACAAAAGATCTCCCTTTGTGGCCGACAGCCTGCATAATCTCGGGGTATTGTATCGTGCAAATGGTCGTTTCGATTCCTCGGGGCATTTTCTGCAAAAGGCCTATGCAGCTCGCCTGGCTGTTCTTGGTGAGCACCATCCCAAGGTGGCATCATCGGCAAGGGAATTGGCCATTTTGTATGCCTTGCAGCGCAAGCCGGATGAAAGCAATCGGTTTTTCACCCAGCATATGCGCATTGAGGGAATAAAACGGGACAACGTGTTTCTTCTTTTGTCAGAAAAAGAAAAACTGCAGTACATGAAGGAGACGGAGCGCTTCATGCATGAGTTCATGAGTCATTCCGTGAAGTTCATGGGTGCAAATGAACACGCTCTTGACGGCACTCTGAATGCCTGGCTCCAGTGGAAGGGGGCCGTCATGGAGGCCCATGGGAAACATCTTGAGGCTATTGTTGCATCCGGCAATGAGGAGATCAAAACCCTGTACAGGGAATTGACGCAAGTCCGCAGGGAGATTGCCAAACTGCAGACAATGTGGCGTCCGGATATCTCGTTTGAAGAGACCGGTAAGGCACTTGCTGGATACGAAGAGCGCAAGGAAGCTCTTGAGGCAAGTCTTTCTTCCATGAGCAGGGCCTTTGCCACCGACAACCATTCCGGCAAGGCGGACGTGAAGACAATCACCCGACTATTGCCCGACAATGCTGCATACCTGGATTTCGCCAGAATCTCTTTTTTTGATTTCGAGAAAAAAACGTGGGACAAGCCACGCTACATCGTTTTTCTTCTTAAGAAGGGCGGAACCCCAGAGCTCTCTTTGATTGATCTTGGGCTGGCCGAGACCATCGATGACCATATCCATGATTACCTGAAAACTATGGCCTCCTCAAGGAGCGGATATGTGCCGAGTAAAAAGTCGCTCGACACGGAATCGGTGGAGCTGCACAAGCTACTGCTTCGTCCCCTGGAACAATACCTCGTGGGCAGTCAGCATCTATTTATCAGCCCAGACGGTAATCTTAACCTCATACCCTTTGAGGTCCTTCTTGATGAAAATGGGGTTTATCCAATAGAAAACGGCCAGATAAGCTACGTTTCAGCAGGTCGAGATATTGCGAGATTCGAGAATGGAGAGGTGTCGCGTAAGGGAGGTGTGGCCCTTATTCTTGCGGATCCCGATTACGACCTGGGGCTCAGTCAGGAAGAAATTAAGCAGAGCCAAAGACTAGGGGCTGATGCGGCTGCTCCTGATGCAAAGGCCTATGACCTTACTTATTTTACCAGGCTGCCACACACAGGTAAGGAAGCCGATACAATCCAGCAAATACTTACCGATCGCATGCAAGTCTCGGTACAAAATTTC
Source organism: uncultured bacterium (assembly GCA_903896915.1). Lineage (GTDB taxonomy): Bacteria > Desulfobacterota > Desulfobulbia > Desulfobulbales > Desulfobulbaceae > Desulfobulbus. Next base: position 2,444 of record CAITZN010000399.1, on the reverse strand, counting down.
CAGGACAATAAAGCTGTCGAAGCTGTTTTAAATGCAGCCGATTCGCCGAGTATCATGCATCTGGCCACACATGGTTATTTTATCGCCAAAGACGAATCAGAAAAGGGTGCAGGTAGTTCAGGGTCGGTTCCGATGTTTTTCAGGGAAAATCCTATGCTCCGTTCAGGTATTGCACTCTCGGGTGTCAATCTTTCCATGAGGGAGGGTAAAGACGAAGGCATCATGAGTGCCGCCAAAGTCATGGGACTCAGGCTGACTGGGACAGATCTCGTGGTCCTGTCGGCGTGCGAGACTGGTCTTGGGGATGTGCAAAGCGGCGAGGGGGTATTTGGTTTGAAGAGGGCCTTTATCCTTTCAGGCGCGAAAGCTGTCATTCTGAGCCTGTGGAGCGTTCCGAGCAAAGAAACCATGGAATTGATGACCATGTTCTACAGCCTGATGGCCGATGGGAAGTCAAAGGCGGAGGCGTTACGGCAGGCAAAGCTTGCGTTGATGAAGACCAAAGCAAATCCTTTTTTCTGGGGAGCGTTCGTCCTCGTCGGAAATCCTGAGTAAACAAAGGGTTAGCACAGATTACTTGTGCCCGTTAGCCGTATAGGTCATAGACGATCTATCGTCGCGACCCGTATACCTTCACAAAACCGTTTCCACCACTTCCTAGGTTCTGGCAAATGCGGGGGCGCTCAGTACGGATTGTGTAGGTGCCAGGATAAAGCATAAAGTCAAACCCATCAACAGCTCCACACCATTTCTCTTGGTATGGGTCGCATGAGCTCCTTATCAGAATCCCGTTGCGGAGAGGCTGGCCGTTCATCGAAAGCGAGTACCTAATTGATCCTTCATGGGTGTGCCATCGGTACCAGACCTCAATCCGATCTGCGCGGATGGGACGCTCGAGTGTAAACACCGCCGTATCTGTCATATCGCACGCATCGGTGTTCCAGTTATCAAACACCATTCGGCCCAATGCTATTTGCGCTGTTAAGACCGTAGAGGCGAGTGAGCAGATCAGAATAGTAAGGAAAGAATTAATAGGTTTCATCGCAAGTCTCCTTTTATTCAAGTTTTCATTCTTGACAACAAGCTGTTCTTACATAAAAAAATAGCGGTTCACATAGTGCAAGAACCATCGTACCTACAACCACAGGCTAGAAAGAGCACACATCTATACGAGCGACAACCCGCAACTGCAGGGTTAACGGTGCCTGGCAACACCGATGTCAAGCTTGAAACTATGGTTTCCAATCCGAAATGGCATGCATGATGAGCCAAGGTTTCAGATCCAGCGACTATGAGACAGGAGTCACTTTGGTGGACCTGTATTTAATTTTGTTTAAATCAAAGTCGCCTTTATATCGTATACAACAGGATTAGGAATGTCAAAGAAAGGCTTTTCCGCTGAATCTAAATCCTAAATCGAGGTGAAAATCATGAAAAGGATTCTCAGTTTAGTCATTATTTGCATAATTACTGCCGTAGTTGCCGAAGCTTCAATGCCGGCACGAGAACTCTTCAATGCTAATCGTGCGGCTATGATATCTGCCGCCAAATTGTCCCTTTCTGAGGATGGTGTTGAGAAACTTCAGAATATTCTTACGAAAAAAGTGGAGCAAGACCGGGTCGTTTTTGATTCCGCATTCTTTCTAAATCCTGCTTTAAGTCTTGATTTACAGCGTAACGATGTAAGTCGGGTGAAAAAGTTTCTAGGTATAGTTAACGACAGTAAGCTGGTAGAAGGTAATCTAGTAGGAGGAGGCCGCATCCACAGGGAAAGTAAATCATTTCGTGTCGTATACTCGCTCGAAGAGTCTGTTGTTGAAAAAAATAATACAAAGGCAGGTTCAATTCCAGACAAGCGATATTATCTCAAGGTTATGACTATATGGCCTGGAGCATCATCCGGTTATGTAAAAACCAGTGAGTTTCGCTTCGATATCGAAGCTGCACAGGCTGGGAATACCGTGGCGATGTTAGATCTTTTGAAAAAAGGCCTGGATGTTAATGCCAGAGATGATCAGGACGGCAGGACAATCCTGATGCATGCCGTGTGGTTTGGACAGTTAGACGTTATGCGCATTCTGATTGATAAGGGAGCGGATATTAATGCAAAAAATAGAAAGGGCGTTACAGCGTTGATTCTAGCTACCGATAAAGCCAATGATGAATTTGTCCGTTTTCTTCTTGATAACGGCGCGGATGTTAATGCAAAGGACTCTCTAGGATATACAGCACTGATAAAGGCAGCTGGTAGAGGCCTCGCAAACATTATGCGCATTCTGCTAAGCAAAGGCGCTGATGTCAATGCTTCGACTCATGACGGCTATGCGGCGTTGAGTTACGCGGCCGGTTCTGGTCATACGGATATTGTGAAGGCTTTGATCGATAACGGCGCAGATGTTAATGCAAAAAGTTCTATAGGTTATACTGCCCTGATGAGCGCCGCT
>CAITZN010000398.1 GCA_903896915.1 uncultured bacterium | reverse complement strand
TGGCTGCTGCATCTTTCTATGGTTGGGATACTGACGTTCTAAAGAGCATGAATATCTCGGAGATCAATACCCTAACTCGGGATGAGATTGCAGCCGAGATGAAGGCTGCTAATGATGAGAAAAGAAGCCATTTCTATTTTCGTCACAGACTGAATGGTGGGGATGTTCGAGATGTTGAGGTTTATTCGGGACCAATTGATATTTCCGGCAGACACCTCCTGCTGTCCCTGGTGCACGATATCACTGACGGAAAGGCAGCCGAAGCAGCCAAGCAACGAGCTGAGGTGGAACTCCACACAACCCTAGCGAGGCTTAACCTCGTCCTAAAGACTGCTGGCGAGGGGATAATTGGGATAGACGATGAAAACCGTGTGATGTTCGCCACTCCCGCGGCTGCACGGATTCTTGGCTGGGCGACACCAGAAGAGATGATCGCCAAGCCTTTGCACGACGCCATTGGTCATGTTCAAGCAGACGGTTGTTCGTCTTGTTTAAGCAAAACCTGTCGCATCCGTGGGGTGCAGCGTGATGGCTGTGAGGTTCGGGTGATGGATGATCTCTTTACCCAAACCGATGGAACAATCATCCCCATTGAATATGTAGTTTCCCCGCTCGTGGTTAATGACGACATCGTTGGAGCGGTGGTTGCCTTCCATGACATCACTGATCGGATGGTACTGGAATCGAAGCTCAAGCAAACCAACGCGGAGTTGGAACAATTCACCTACATGGTGTCCCATGACCTTCGTGCACCGTTGCGTAGCGTCATGAGCTTCCTTGGATTGATCGAACGGCGGATCGGCAAGGAGTTGCCGCAGGATATTCTGGAATTCATCGGATTTGCTGTGGACGGAGCCAAGCAGCTTGATCATCTGATACTCGACCTTCTTGAGTTCTCACGCTCCGGTAAGGGCAAGGAGTTGGTGGCAATACCGCTTGAACAGGCAATTAGCCATGCTCTGTCAAATCTGGAAGTACCCATTCAGGAAGCCAAGGCAGAGGTAATAGTCACTGACACGATGCCTTCGGTGATGGGTGATACTGGTGAATTGGTGCGGCTGTTCCAGAACCTGATTGGCAATGCCATCAAATACGTGCCTTCAGATCGGACGCCAAGAGTGGAAGTCGCTTGGCGAAAGCAGAATGAAAATATCCTGCTATGGATCAAGGACAACGGCATCGGAATTGCGCCGGAAAACCATGACCGTGCCTTTAAGGTGTTTCAGCGGTTGGTCACCAATGAACAATACGATGGCACCGGCATCGGGTTGGCGATCTGCAAGAAGATCGTGGAACACCATGGCGGAAAAATCTGGATCGAATCAGATGTGGGAGTGGGCAGCACCTTCTTTGTCACGCTTCCCATTGCGAAGTAGGAGATACGGTATGGTTACCACCGTACGAGCATTGCTCATTGAAGACAGTCAAGCTGATGCCACTCTGATCAAAATCAACTTGAGTGAATGTATCAAACCGATGATCCATGTCGATCACCGAACCACAATGAGCCAAGGTCTGGAATTTCTTAAGACACAAACGGGGATTGATGTGGTCCTTCTTGATCTATCACTGCCTGATGCGACAGGAGAGCAAACTGTAACAATGGTGCAGGAAGCCACTCCACATATACCAATTGTGATTATGACTGGTCACGACGATCCGGAGTATGCGGAGAAGATGCTCTCTCTTGGTGCTCAGGACTATATCGTGAAAGGCAGTTTTGATGGGTCAACGGTTTCACGAGCCATTCGATATTCCATCACACGAATGCAGCAATCCATTGAGCGTGATGTAATTCTACGGGAACTTCGTGAGGCTGTTGATTCGAAAAACAGAATGCTTGGAATTCTGGCTCACGATTTAAGGAACCCGCTTGGTGCAATTTCAGGTTGGGTCGAGCTAGTTGAGATGTTGGAAGGTGATAAAATATCAGAGTTGGTTAAAAAGCAGAATGTTGCCATTGCCGAATCAGCAGACTCAATGATCAGCCTAATTAAGGATGTGCTTGATGTCGCAGTTGTAGATGCCGGAATAATAAACATTAGACATCAAGAGTTTGACCTGTATAGCGAAATTGAAAAGGCACGGGAAGAGCTTCGAGCGCCAGCATCACAAAAAAACATTAAAATAGGTATTGCTGGCGAAGTAACACACATATCTGGAGACAAATCTAAAATTCGACAGGTCGTCGGCAACCTTGTCGCAAATGCCATTAAGTTTTCTCATGAAAATGGGGAAATCGAAATATATGTAAATACAATAGGTGATAATGCACAGTTGCGAGTGTCCGATCATGGCATTGGCATTCCTTCAAATGTGAAGGAACAACTGTTTAAGCCATTTTGCAATGGTCAGAAAGGGACGGCTGGCGAACACACAAGTGGGCTTGGTCTCTATATCTGCATGATGATTGTATCCGCCCATAATGGTACAATTGACGTTGATAGCACAATAGGTGGCGGAACAACATTTATTGTTAACGTGCCGGTACGGATGAATAGCTAAAAGCGCACTGCTGCAGAATGGAGGTTATCATGAAGAGTTCAAAAATTGCAGTTATTGTCGAAGACAATGAGCCAACACGACGATTGATATGTACCGCATTGGGTTCAATCGGAATTACCGAAGTCATAACCGCTGAAAATGGTCAGATGGCAATTGAAGTTTTGGCAGCTACCAAAGCAGATATTGCCATTGTTGACTGGAAGATGGAGGTCATGGATGGGATTGAATTTACGAAAAAAGTTCGAGGAAGCCACGCTGGTATAGATCCAAACACACCAATTTTAATGCTCACGAGCGTTGTCGGGTCAAGTGCCGAGAAGAACGCATATGATGCAGGCGTGAACTTCTTTATGAACAAACCATTCTCAGTGAAGCTTCTTCTTTCCGGGATTAAAAAAATTACATCGCTCGAAGGTTTGATGAATGACAGACGGATTGAGTAAACTTCAGAAGGTTATTGTCAATGATGCCACGGGGCTTGTCATTGATGATGATAAGTCCGTTTGCGATCTAGTTTCTCGATTGATGATTGCAATGGATTTTAAGCAAGTATGGACTGCATCGAATGGAGCTGAAGGGTTGAAAATTGCCGCTGAATGCAAGCCTACTGTCATTGTATGTGATGTCGATATGTCTCCTGTTGATGGCGTTATGTTTGTGGCTGGAATTAGATTTTCACTTGATGCCGAATTATCAACGACGCCAGTTATTATATTCTCAGCACACCCAAACAAAGATATTGTTCAAACGTTAAAGAAGCTTGGCGTTAAAACATTTATAACGAAACCATTTCTGGTAACGTTGTTTTCGCATCGTATAAATGAAGCGATTGAGATGTCGCTTGGAAAGAATGGTATGGAACTAAACGCCTTACGTTGGCATTTTGGTGATGATGCCTATTCAGATAGCTGACCAACCATCGACCACCACGGTCCAAATCACCGTCCTGAACCTTGCCCCGATGCGTGGCAGGGGGAACCTTCTTGCATTGGCTGACGTGGAGGTGCTGA
>CAITZN010000397.1 GCA_903896915.1 uncultured bacterium | reverse complement strand
CGGCGACCACCGAGATCTACACCGGCGAAGACACTCTTTCCCTACACGACGCTCTTCCGATCTAGTGCGGACCAGGTTGTAGACACTTTGGGTGATATGATTGAGGTCGGCCTCGATTAAATCGTCCACCTCTTTCTGGGCCAGGTTGTTGTATTGGCCGCTTTGCCAGACGGAAAGGAGGACGAGGGCTGTCGCTGTAACCAAGACACTGCCTGCGCCCATCAGGGCAACTTTGACGCTCAGCCGTATGTTTTGGAAAAGATGAGCCATGTGTCTGGATTGTGAGTTGTGTTGGCAGGAATGGATAGCGTTGTGAACGCTTACATCGTAACACGGTGGTACTTTAAGTATTCAATATTCCTCTGGTGTCGTCAAGGGAAAGTGGGCCTGCCTGAGGAGATTTGATATCCTAGCCCCTGATACGTTAAGAACAACTTGCCATCCGCTCATCTTGGTACTATATATTGATAAATGTAAATATAGCAATAAATCATAATGTCGGCAAGGTACTGGTAGTAACATATGGTTATCTTGCCTGGCCGCTGTTCCGGCCAAGCTTGGCCCTGGGTCTGCTTATATTAATTTTTCGAGAAGGCATTCGAAAAGGAGAAGAATGTGAAGAAATTTGGGGTGATAGTCATGTCTTTTGTCGCAATGCTGATTGCGGCTCCGCTGTATGCGCAGGAATTGCAGAACGTTACCTTTGATGAGTACCTGAAAGCGTTTGATTATAAGGAACGCAAGAATATGAAAATCGAGATTCCTGAAATGCTAGACCTTTACAAGCAGGGGATGGTTCAAATTATTGATATTCGATTCCCAGAAGAATACCAGGCCTACAGTTTCAGTTTCATCAAGAACATTCCCTTGAACGAACTGCCCGCACGTCTTGAAGAACTCGATGCGACCAAAATTATTGTTACAATCTGCCCCCATTATGACCGGGCTGAAATTGCCAGGATGTATCTGACCTTGAAAGGCTTTCGTTCCAAGTATTTGGTGAACGGCGCAGTGGGTCTCGCCGAGTATCTTAGAGGTGATGTGGCCAGAGATTTTATCAATAATATCAAGAAATGAGATGGGTGTCATTCCTCCATCGCCGGGGGAATCATAGGGGAAAGGAAAAGCCGAGGTATAAGCAATCACAATTTGGAGAGTAATTGAGCATGCAGAATCTATCTTTGAGCAAAGGAGCAGGGGTGTGAGAAAGTACGTTATTAGGGGTCTCCTCCGGGTGCTCGTTGCCTTGACAGCCATTGGCCTGGCATCGATGCCGGCAATATCATTAGTCAGAGCGGAGCAATTGCCGCAAGTGCCTGTTCCCGGCATGGTAACCATGGTTGATCTGGGCGCCAAAAAATGTATACCTTGCAAATTGATGGCCCCGATTATTGAGGAGTTGGTCAAGGAATATCAAGGACGAGCTGCTATTTTATTTATCGATGTCTGGGATAATCCGGATGCCGGTCCAAAATACGGCCTGCGGGCTATCCCTACCCAAATATTTTATGATGCCAAAGGTCTCGAAATTTCTCGTCACGAGGGGTTTATGGATAAAAAATCCATTGTTGCCGTGTTTCAGCAGCAGGGGGTCAAGTAGCTCTTGGATCCAGTTTTTCTTACCATCAATGCATGGATGAACCAGGGGCTTCTATTGGGAGGCTTGGGCTGCTTTTTATGGGGTATGGTCAGTGTTCTTTTCAGTCCCTGTCATCTCGCCTCCATACCGCTTATTGTCAGTTATGTAGCGGGGCAGAATCAGATTGTTGCAGGACGCAAAGCCGTGCTTTATGCGGTGTGGTTCACTGTAGGCTTGTTTATCACCATCGCTGCCATTGGTTTCATTTGCGCCTTGCTTGGCCGTATGCTCGGCGATGTCGGCCCTTACATGAGCATTGTCGTGGGAGCCATCCTTGTCTGGGTGTCGCTCGATATTCTCGGTATTGCCACGTGCTCGATGTCCAATGGACTGCTTGCTAAAATAAAAGTGAAAGGGGTGCTTGGTGCCTTCGTCCTCGGTTTATCGTATGGCGTCCTATCCGGTTCCTGCACGTTTGGATTTATTGCCCCCATTCTCGCCATCATTACTGTTCAACAGAAAATTTTTACAGGGGTTATATTTATCCTCCTGTTTGGTCTTGGCCATTGTATTCCCATTGTCGTGGCTGGAAGCTCAACCGCTCTAGTCAAACAGTTTTTGGCGAATAGCGCCTGGCAGCGCGGGAGCACGCTTTTTCGTAAACTGGCTGGCCTCTGTATCGGAGCACTCGGTATTTATTTCATAAGTCAACCACTGATGAGTATCATCTAAACCATTATAGGCATGCTCGAGGGTGTCCATGAAACCATTGTTACGCGTCATGAAAGCTCTGTCCGATCCTAACCGGGTGCGGGTCGTCAAGCTCTTGGAAGACCGGGCCTTGTGCGTGTGCGAGATCCAGAAGGTTTTGGGGCTGGCCCAGCCCACGGTTTCTAGCCATATGAAGATTCTTGAGGATGCGGGCCTGGTCAATAAAGAGCGCCAAGGCACCTGGATGATCTATAGCCAGGCCGTGGACAGCGAGTCTTCGTACGTGCACACCATGCTGATCGAGTTGCGGGGCTGGCTGAACGAAGATGCGCCCCTGCTAGAGATGATCAAGGCCCTGCCCGAGGACGACTGTTTGCGGGCTGCCCACCAAAAAAACTAAGGACGAGATATATGGACCCCATCCAACCAACCGGTTGCGGTTGTACCAAACCGGGAACCGATCAAGAATCAACGAGCAACAACTGCATTCCCTGGGCAAAGATTGGTGTTGTCGGCACACTTGGCCTTGGGCTCTGGTTTGGGGTCTATACAAACCTGCAATCTTTAGCCACCTTCCTCACCTATTCCCTGTTTGGTATCGCGCGGCCCAGCCGGCTTGGCGATGCAGTCCAGTTCTTTTTGTATGATACCCCCAAGGTGCTGCTGCTGCTGACCCTGATCGTTTTTGTCGTTGGTGTTATCCGCTCATTTTTTACCCAGGAACGGACCCGCAAATACCTGGCGGGCAAGCGTGAAACTGCGGGTAATGTCATGGCAGCCCTGCTGGGTATTGTTACTCCGTTTTGTTCCTGTTCGGCAGTGCCGCTTTTTCTCGGTTTTGTTCAGGCCGGGGTGCCGCTGGGCGTAACTTTTTCCTTTCTCATCGCTGCGCCCATGGTCAACGAGATTGCTTTGATACTGCTCTACGGTCTGTTGGGCTGGAAGGTTGCAGCCCTCTATCTGGGCACCGGCCTTTTGATCGCCATAGTCGCTGGCTGGATTATCGGTCGGTTGAAGCTGGAGTCCTGGATGGAAGATTGGGTACAGGAGATGCGGGCCGGCGAGGCCATTGTCTTTGAGCAGCAACTCACCTGGGCCGACCGACTGGAACAGGGCAAAGAGGCGGTTCGCGATATCGTCGGCAAGGTCTGGGTTTATGTAGTTGCCGGGATCGCAGTCGGTGCCCTCATTCACGGCTATGTGCCTGAAGACTTCATGGCCGGGATTATGGGTAAAGATGCCTGGTGGTCGGTGCCGGCAGCGGTTGCGGTCGGCATTCCCATGTACTCCAATGCCGCCGGAATCGTCCCGGTGGTCGAGGCCCTGCTCGGCAAGGGTGCGGCCCTGGGCACGGTGCTGGCCTT
>CAITZN010000396.1 GCA_903896915.1 uncultured bacterium | reverse complement strand
GAATGTCATGCAATTCAATTTTAATATGATGGAGCAAGGATTCGTTGGTCTGAAAACATTTTGAAGAAATTACTGTGCCAGATTCGATCTTTTCGTGATGATAGAGACTTTTAAGAAATTTTCTTGCTCCAGAGATAGTATATCCTTCGTCGTGGAGCAACCCTTTGATACGTAATAGATTCTCGACATCTTGTCGTCGATACAATCGTTGTTTCGATTTACCTCGAAACGGTTTTATGATCGCAAATTCACTCTCCCAGTAACGCAACACGTGAGTATCTACACCCACAATATTGCTCACTTCACCGATCCGGAAATAGACCTTATCCGGTATCAACGGGAAATCTGAAGTCGATTGTTTCGCATTAAGTATCTATCGCTGTACATCTGAAGATCGTCTTACCCCTAAATTTAACAATATAACGAAAACCCTGGCACCCCGGTCACTGTTGTTACTTATTCAGCCGCTCACGCAGTCGTTTGCTGGGTCGAAAAGACACCATTTGCCGTTTAGTGATGGTCATAGAAGCACCAGTCCGAGGATTCCGTCCACGTCTCGGTGATTTATCTCTTACCGTCAAGGTCCCGAATTGGACAAGCTTAATCGATTCTCCGGCAACCATAGTATTTTTCATAGTTGCGAAAACCGTATCAACGATTTCAGCAGCATTCCGCTGTGAAACACCCAGCTTTTCATTAACAGAGATGGCTAATTCCTTACGAGTTACATTCTTTTTTTTCATTCTTCGGATCCTTCGCGGTAACGGGCATTAAAATCTGCCATCAATGAATTCACAATCTTATCATGCATTTTGTCAACTGACTGATCATCCAGCGTGGCGGTAGGTGAGCGGTAAGTAGCGGAGAGAGCAACACTTTTGTAACCAGATGGTATGGGTTTACCACGATATACATCAAAAATATCAGCTGATTCAAGATATTTTTGATTTTGCTCATGGATAGCCCGCAACAGTTCGCCAGCAGGGATACTGTCTGGTACAACCAGGCTTATGTCACGTTTTACCGATGGGTACTTTGGTAATGCCTTAAATTTCTTTTCTTTCCTACCTGAAGACAGTAGTTGTTGAAGATCAAGTTCGAAAAAGTAAACCTGTTGTTTAATTCCAAAACCTTTCAAGGTTTCTGGGTGAACAGCTCCTAAAGCACCTATCATATTGTCGTTATCCATAATGATAACAGCGCAGTCTGGATCGCAATAGGGTTGAACAAGAGAAATATTATGCTGAAACAACGCGCCGTTGCCGGTTCCCGTAACACCCAGCACCTGCAGAAGACTGACAACAGCACCTTTGATATCAAAAAAATCGGTTTCTTGAGTGGAGTAATAGAGAGGTTCAGCTTCGGGATAACGATGACCGCTAATTACCGCACAGAGTTGCAACCGCTCCTCGGGCAAAGTATCTCGGCTCTGCTCCAGAAAAATCTTACCTGTTTCAAATAGACGGATATCGGATTTTTGAAAATTGATATTGCGACGAACATTCTCCAGCATCGAGGGAAGGAGCATGGAACGCATGATTGATTGCTCTTCGGAAAGAGGATTCAGTAGTCTAGTAACCCTGCGCCTGTAGTCATCCTCGGGCAATCGGCAGAGATCGAGGTGATTTTCAGCAACAAAGCTGTAATTGATTGCCTCGAAAAATCCTTGCGTAGTTAGAATTTTGGCAATTTCATGACGCAAAGTGCGCAGATCGTCACGTTTTGGATAATCCATGCGGATCAAAGGCTGCGAGGTCGGAATTTCGTTATAACCGACCAACCGGGCCACCTCTTCAATTAAATCAATTTCCCTTTCGATGTCGATTCTGAAACTCGGCACCTCGACCTGCAAAGTCTTATCGTCGATTGTAGTGACAGAAAATTCAATACTCTTGAGCAAAAGGGCCACCTGCTCCTGGTTAAGATTCAAGCCCAACAAGGTGCAAACCCGCTCTATTCGGAGCGGTAACAGCAGAAGCGGTTTTTTTCCTGGATAGACATCGACCCCATTATCATCAGCTTGTGCACCAGCATATTGAACCATGAGATCAACCGCTCTTTGCAAGGCACTGTCGGCAAGATTGGGGTCAACACCCCGTTCAAAACGATAGGATGCCTCGGAGGGTATGCCGAGTTTGCGAGCTGTCCGCCTAATGGAAACCGGGTTGAAACAGGCCGATTCAAGCAGGATAGTGGTAGTGGTATTAATAATTTCAGTATCCAGTCCACCCATAACTCCGGCTATAGCGACAGGGCGTTCGGCATCGCAGATAAGCAGCATTTCGGCATCCAGTTGCCTGAGGTTGTTATCAAGGGTGATAATGGTCATCTCGTCGACAGCGGGTCTACGCACAATAACTTTACCACCTTTCAGGGTAGTAAAATCAAAGGCATGCAGTGGCTGTCCTGATTCCAACATGACATAATTGGTGATATCAACTATGTTGTTGATCGGCCGCATACCTACAGCGGTGAGTCGTTGCTGCATCCACTGTGGAGAAGGACCGATAGTCACATTGGTGAGTTTTCTTGCGGTATAACGAGGGCAGAGATCTGGTGCATGAATGAGCACTTCGTACCCTAAATTCATGCCTGTCAACGGGGTTACATCTGCAACAAGGGGCTGCAAAATGCTACCTGTGAAACTCCCGACCTCCCTAGCAATACCACGCACACTGGCACAATCAGAACGGTTGGGAGTTAGGTCCACCTCGATCATAGTGTCTCGGAGGCCAAGAGCACCAGCAAGGGGCAATCCTGTTGCCAATTGATCGTCCAGGTTGAGAATACCATCGTGATCGTCATTAAGACCTAGCTCACGGGCCGAACAGAGCATTCCTGCTGAAACGACCCCCCTTACTTTTGATTTTTTTATTTTTGTGCCGTCAGGAAGTTTGACACCCGGCCTGGCAATAGCCGTCAACATGCCGACTCTGACATTAGGAGCACCGCACACTACTTGGACAATCTCGGTACCAGTATCGACTTCACAGATTGTGAGCTTGTCTGCATCAGGGTGGATATTCACTTCCCTAATTCTTGCAGTAGTAATCTGCTCCAATTCGACAAACAACTCTTCAACGCTATCCACTTCCAAGCCAAGCATGGTGAGTTTATCTGCTAACTGGGCAGAAGTGAGCCCCTCAGTGGAGATAAATTGATTGAGCCAACTCAGTGTGAATTTCATGGGATTCCTATCTGCAACACAACACTATGCGGTGATTATAATTACTTCCTTCCGGTATATGTCAGCCGTTCAGAATTGAGTCCTTAAAGTAGTACCGGAAATCTGCTACCAGTTTTAAGAGAAAGGGGAGGAGTAACCGGACTTGCTTGGCTCTTCCGAATGAATCACCTGATGCCTTGTCTCTTACTGCATATCTCAATAACTTATGAAACGAGCTAGGAGAAAAATACAGGGAAATTAAAACTGAGAAAGAAAGCGGAGATCGTTTTCGTAATACAAGCGAATATCGTCGATTCCGTATTTTAACATGGCAATACGTTCGACACCAAGGCCAAAGGCAAAACCGGAATAGATATCGGGATCGTAACCGACCATTTTCAAGACTTCAGGGTCAATCAAACCCGAACCAAGGATCTCAAGCCAGCCGGTACGTTTGCATACCCGGCAACCGCTACCGTTGCATATAACACATGCGATGTCGACTTCGGCGCTGGGTTCGGTAAAAGGAAAAAAGCTTGGCCGGAATCGTAACGCAAGTTCCCGCTCAAACATCTTGTGGGTAAAGCTAGTCAAAACACCTTTAAGATCAGCAAAGGAAACGTCCCTGTCAACCAGAAACCCTTCGACCTGATGAAACATGGGGGTGTGAGTTATGTCAGAATCACATCGATATACCTTTCCCGGAGCAATATAGCGCAACGGTGGATCTTGCTGTTCCATAATCCTTGCCTGCATAGGTGAGGTATGGGTACGCAGAAGTATCGAGTCCGTGACATAAAAGGTGTCGTGCATGTCACGGGCTGGATGATGCTTGGGAATATTAAGCGCCTCAAAATTGTAGTAATCGGTTTCAACATCAGGCCCTTCAGCCACAGCAAAACCAAGTCCCTCGAAAATCGAACAGATCTCCTCCATCACCTGAGTAACCGGATGCAACTTACCATACGGGAGATATCGACCTGGCAGACTGAAATCCGTTGTACTATCAGTGTGTCGGATTTGCGTGGCTGTAAGCTGTTCTTTCTTTTCTTCGAACCAGCTTTCTACTTCTTGTTTGACATCGTTTGCCAGTTGACCGAGCCGAGGTCGATCATGCGGATCAACTGTTCCCAGTTGACGCATGATACTGGTCAAAGCTCCGCCTTTTCTCCCAAGATACTTAACCCTGAAGGCTTCAAGTTGGGCAATTTCGTTAATTTGCCCCAAGTCTTCTTCGGCTTCTTGTTGGAGCCTATTCAGCTCTTGTTCCATATTATGAATCCTGAAAATCAGGAAGCCTGTAGGCTGGTAGCTCTGACAACAGCGGTGAAGGCATTGGGGTCAACAATGGCAAGGTTAGAAAGCACTTTGCGATCCAGTTCAATGGAACTTTTGATAAGTCCATTAATCAGCCTACTGTAGCTGACTCCGTTTTGTTTAGCAGCCGCATTGATCCTGGCTATCCATAATTGACGGAATTCGCGTTTTTTAGTTCGTCGATCCCGGTAAGCGTAGCAAAGGGCGCGATCAACCGCTTCCGCAGCTGTTTTAAAAAGGCGATGTTTGGCTCCACGAAAACCTTTCGCCAAACTCAATACTTTATTTCTTCTGCGGCGTGCTTTAAAACCGCGGGTTACACGAGGCATCGTAATCTCCGTTCATGCTATAAGTTATGCGTCAACCTGGAATTGCTCATAGGGGGATCTCCCGAGAAGACAATTCCAGTTCCGGTGTTTGAAGGTAACCGGGGGGGGGTACTATTTACAGATAAGGAAGCATCCG
>CAITZN010000395.1 GCA_903896915.1 uncultured bacterium | reverse complement strand
CCTCCTCAACCAGCGCAACCTGTATCTCGTCGCCGGTCTTGTTCATCAGCAACTGTTTCGTCGAACTTTTCTTCATTCGTTAACTCTTTTTATAATGGGTCATTACACTCTCTTTTATGAAGTCATGCTGTCACAACAGCAGGCCAGCGGAAAAAGGGCCCCCAACGGCGCACAAAACGATAATCAAGATAATAAATTATAGAAGGAAACAGTAATCACTGGAGGCACCTGCCATTCATTTCGCTCCGTGAACTGGCTAAGGGACGAAGACCAGGCGGAAACCAATATAGGCGTTCCGGTAGTCGTGGGCGAAGGAGTTGCGAAGAGCCGTCCGGCAGAATATCGCAGGGCGATTCCAGCTCCCGCCACTAAGAACTCTGTCGAAACCGGTTGAGGGGCCGGCAGGATTCGTCACCGTTCCTGACGCTTTACATTCATCATAATAGCGTTCTCCAAACCAGTCACTGCACCATTCAGCAACATTCCCGTGCATGTTATACAACCCCAGCGCATTCGGCGCAAAACTCTTCACCGGAACCGTGTTTTCCCGGTTCACTCCTTTGGGATTATTGTTGTACGGATAGTTTCCGTCAACGTTTGCCTGATCTGTTGTCAGATTCTCTCCCGTATTGAATGGCGTTGTCGTGCCGGCGCGGCACGCATACTCACGCTCAGCCTCCGTTGGCAAGCGGAACTTCTTGCCTGTCTGTTTCGACATCCACTCGCAATAAGCCACCGCATCATTCCAGCTCACATGCACCACCGGATGATTATCCTCGGATGAAGGCCGCAACAGTCCCCTTATGCCGTGACGCCAGTTGACACCATCCTGGAATCCTCCCTCGTTGTTCCCCAGATACACAACGCTAAAACCCTCTTGTTCAGCATCTGTCTGGTACCCTGTGGCTTCTACAAATCGCCTGAACTCGGCTACCGTCACTGCATATTTGCTCATCGCAAAATCACTGACCTTCACCTGATGCTGTGTTTCACTGTAGTCAAGCCCCAGGTTTTGGTAATAAAGCTCCTGAGCTTCGGCCCTCCCGACCTCACCCTCGGGGCTCCCCATCGTAAACTCACCACCGTTTATATGGACAAAGTCTTCAGGCATAAAAAATTTTACGTGTTTGAACTAAGAACGATCATAAAGCGCCGCTCTGACAGACTGAAAATTCCGATAGGTTAGATACCCGAATGGAACACAAATAATGAGCAAAATAAGATTGATTACTCCTATAGCAATATATTTGTTATCCTGCAAGTTTTTTAAACCATTATTTGGAAATAAGTTAACCCAATCAGGATAGATAAATATGGCAAGATGAGCAAGGCTGAAAAAAGCCAGATACTGAAATCCGTCAATGTACAAAATCCAGAACATCCAGCGCATCAAAGGCAAATCGGAAAATGGTGAGAGGAACCAGAGGGGGAGCACAGGTAGCTCGTCTGGCATGAGAGGGTTGTTTGGTGAAACGCAGTTTTTGAGCAGACGGGATTCAATAAATGTGGTTGCCACAAATAAAGAAAAGAGAATTCCATACGTAGCCGAGAGTGATTCTCGAACTACTGTGAACCCGAGAAAATCAATAGATTTGCCTTTCAAAAACAAAAAACCGCCGAGCGCGTCAATAATGAATGCGAGGTGAAGGGTACACAGTGCTTTCGTATAGGTTTGCCATGTTTTCGCGGCTCTTCCCAGAGCCGTTTCAAAAAGCCTGGATTGCATGGAAATATGAAGTAAGTCGTTAACCTATTCCTGGGATTGTGCGAATTACCACTAATCGTCACCATGTTAATAATTCACAATTTATCTTTTATCACGCTGTTGCGCAACTTGGCTGCCTCCATATAAACCCTGCGGAACTCGTTTTTGCATCTTCCTGAATCTACTTCACCTCCGGCAGCTCGCCGCTGCGGGATGGGCGGTTCAGAATAACCGAACATTCCAGAATGGACAGATAACTCCGATGTTGAGGAAATGTGCCGTGCGGTTCATAACCGAGCCGCATACGCAGCATCACAGCATCAGCATCCCTCCCGAGACCGGGATATAGCTGCCGGTCACGAATCGGTTGTGGTAGGAAGCCATTGCAAGCACGGCGCCAGCGACATCTTCCGGGAGTGCAACCCGCTTCATGGGGGTCATATCCGCCATCATCGTTTTCTGTTCCTCGGGCAACCAGGAGGTCGCATCGGTCAACGTAAGTCCGGGGGCAACAACGTTGACGCGTATGCCGAAGGGCCCAACCTCTTCTGCAAGAGAGCGGACAAAGGCGTCAAGGCCCGATTTCGCCGTGCAGTGGGCAATGAAGACCGGCGATGAGTGACGCGAAAGGGTACTTGAAATGGCAATGATGCT
>CAITZN010000394.1 GCA_903896915.1 uncultured bacterium | reverse complement strand
GTCGCTATTGATGCGGCGCGAGTAGCACTCCGCTCCGGCTGGAAGGATGTGACCATCCTCTATCGACGTACCCGAGCGGAGATGCCGGCCTCAGCAGTGGAGGTGCATCATGTGGAGCAGGAAGGCGTCCGCTTGGAATTCCTTGCCGCACCGATCAAAATCTTGGCAACTGATGGCCAGTTGACGGGGGTGGAATGCATCCGCATGCGGCAGGGTGAGCCGGATAGTTCAGGCCGACGCAAACCGATGCCGATTGAGGGTTCCCAATTTATGCTGGAGGCCGATGCCCTGATTGCAGCGGTAGGCCAGAAAGTTATCCCGGTGCATGACGAAAGTGTCCCCGTTGAGATTACGGCAAAGGGGACCTATGTGGTCGACCCGGTCACTCTGCAGACCAGTGTGGAATGGATTTTTGCCGGCGGCGACACCGTACTCGGCCCACAGACTGTGGCTAAAGCGGTCTGCCAGGGACTGGATGCCGCCGAATCCATGCACCGTTACATGCAGGGCATGATTTAAACGATTTTTTAGCAATTTGTATCTCAAGTCAAACATACTTAGGTGAGTTTTGAGCCACCGATGGCCATAGACACCGCTGCCGTTTGTGCAATGTCGTTTTGCACAGCAACACCCTCTAATGCAAGACCGATTTCACAAGACATCTCTTGAGGAGTACCCATGTCACGCATCGAATTCTCATCAACACAGTTTCTCCCCTACCTTCCAGAATTGTCCCAGGTGGAACCTGGTGCCTACGGGTTTGAACTTGCCACTTGGCTGTCACAGGCTTTGGCTAAGATCGGTTTTGCCACGACGTACCCCAGCAGTGACGAGCGGGGGTGGTATATCGAATACATTGAAGGCGAAGCCGAATTTATGATCAGCTGCGGCTGTCAAGCCAAGGAAGGCGAAGGCTACAAGGGAACGCCTGTATCCTGGCACATTTTTGTGCTGCAGAATGTTTCACTGCGACAGTGCCTTAAAGGCCTGGAGGTTCCAGACATGGATGTGCAACTCACCAATGCTATCATATCGGCTCTCCGTTCAGAAGGCATTGAGCCTACACTGAAGGAAGGGGGACAGTAGTTACCCTTTTCAGTTTCCCCTCGCCGCTGTCGGAGGGTCACCTCCAAAACATAAGACAAGCTGTTAAAACATACATAAAATTAAATTTAAGTTGACAGAATGCCCCATTCTTTGATTCATTGTCAGCAGAAAATGTGGGAGTAGAAATATACCACCAAGTGTCCTAACGCTTTTCTACTACCATGTTGCACCGCGCCACCTACAAGTATTGTATTTTTCAGTTTCAAACTGTTTTCATGTGATACTGTCCAGCCTTTTTTATGTTAGTTTCTTTATATATTTGTTAGTTGCAAGATTTGTCGTTTGAACAAGTAGTTGCATTAATAAACACAAAGTTTTTCCACCCAAGCAATCTCCGACCACGCCGGTAATTGCTTAAAGGAAATTAAAGAAACATGCCAATTTTTCCAAACGTTTGCGACGAATGTGGTCTGCCTGAAGAGGATTTCACGTATTGTGAAAGCAGATGCATGTTGCCGAGTTGCCCTGAGTGTACATTCACGTTACAACTTTATGGTACTGGCTGTGGCAATATCCGCGTTTATTATCTTTGTCGTCCCTGTTATGAAACAATGAGTGCCCGAGGCTTTATCGAACCATAGAGCCCTAAACCATGCAAGAGCATGATATGTAAAGTCAATTCACGCTATAAATGACCCGGATAATCGTAAGCCACCCTTATCCGAATGTTTAACTAAAAAAAACAAAACAAAAAGGAGGTGCGAGCTACTGCTCAAAAATTTGTCGGCAAGTAACCTTTTTCACATGAGTTTTACAAAACATTTGGAAGGAGGTGTACCCTGATATTCGAAAAATTCTCATCGTTGCTAAGTTCTTTTTTTAACCCAAAGAAGGAAAATCAGAAGGAGAATGGAATGGATCTCGACAAAAGGATGACGCTCAAGGATGCCGTAGCTAAATACATCCAGGACGGCGACACAGTCTACTATGGTGGATTTCAGATCATGGTCCCTATGGCCCTGACGCATGAAATCATCAGACAGAAAAAAAGACATCTTACCACCATCGAATCGTCCACGGACGTTGGCGGACTTGATATTCTGGTAGGCGCTGGCTGCGTTACCGAAATCCACTCTGCTTGGATCATGAACTGGTACGTCAAGGCACCCTATGCCATCCGCCGGGCATTCAACAAGGGACATCTCAAACGATATGACATCTCCAACTTTGGTGCGACCAGCGCCTTGATTGCCGGTTTTCTCGGCATTCCCTTCATTCCCGTGAAGGGCAATATCGGTACGGATATGCCCAAGCACAATACCACTGACATCAGATTCGTCGATGATCCTTTCACCGGCGAAAAAACAACGGTAGTACGGGCTTGGCGCGCCGATGTCGCCATCATTCATGCACAGAAGGCCGACCGTTACGGCAACGTGGTTTCCTACGGTACCCGCGGCGTTACCGATGAGTTCGGCGCCATGGGATCAAAAAGGGGAGTCATCGTCACCTGTGAAGAGATTGTTGAACCGGAAGAGGTCAGAAGCGATCCCGACCGCGTCATCGTTCCTTATTACAAGACCCTGGCAGTTGTTCACTGCCCCTACGGCGCTCATCCTTCCGCCTGCCGTGGGTACTACGGTCTCGACATCCGCTTCAGCCAGTATCAGGGCAAATATGAACGGCATGAAGAGCTTCTGCCGGAGTTCCTTGATGAATGGGTCTATGGATGCGAGGACCACGCAGCCTACATTGAGAAGTATAAAGCAAAATTCGGTCAAGAAGGTCTGGATCGTCTCAAACCGGTTCTTGGTTTCACGCCGAAACTAGCGGTTGATTACGGCTATCATGATCCGGCATGCTGGAAAGGGGTGCCCTTATACACTGACGACCGTCTCAAAGCTTATGAAGAGGCAATCGCCGCTAAAAAAGGGGGTAAATGATCATGACTGCACCTACTTTCAAACTGACAGAACTGATGGCCATTCGTTGCGCCAAGGAAATCAATGACGGCGAGGTTGTCTTCGTAGGCGTTGGCCTGCCGCTGGTTGTTGCCGGATTCGCAATGGTCAGCCACGCTAAAAATATGGTTATGTTCACCGAGGGCGGCGCTATCCGAGCAACAGCGGCTCCTGGGCTGGCTATCACCGTCGATGATCCCTGCCTGTTCACCAACGCTGACGCGTCCTTCGGTATGCTGTCCACAATGGCAGCCCTGCAGCGCGGCGAGGTCGATGTTGCCTTCATCGGCGGTGCCCAGATCGATAAATTCGGTAACATCAACTCCACCGGCGCTGGCGACTGGACCAAAAAGGAAAGTTTCACTTACTTCGCCGGCAGCGGTGGTGCCAATGACATGGCAACCTCTGGTAAGAGGGTCTTGGCCATCATGCCGCAGGACAAAAAGAAGTTCGTCGAAAAAGTCGAGTATCTCACCACCCCTGGCTTCCTGGGTGGCCCGGGTGAACGCGAGAAACTCGGCATGATCGGCGGTGGACCGGACTGCGTGGTCAGCACCATGGGCGTCTACAGATTTGATGACGTCACCAAGGAGATGTACCTCGCTGAGTATTTTCCCGGCCAGACGGTTGAAAAAATCAAGGCCGCTTGCGCTTGGGATCTCAAGGTCTCTCCCAATGTTATAGAGACACCGTCTCCCACCGAGGAAGAACTCGCAATCATCAGAGGCATTGACCCAACCAATTTCTATCTCGGTTAATTTTAACTTTTCATCCTAAACCTTTATGGGGCGGTGTTTGATAACACCGCCCCATTAACCCAGCAATACGTCTTAAGCCTTTTCTTTGCTGCAATAACCTAGCAGATCTTGGCCCTCCCCCCCATTATAGAACTCTGTCACATAATACACGACTCATCCTCGCATTTAACTATGCCCATGGAGTTCTGCCAAGGCAAGGGCACCGCTGAATCAATACAACGCTCTTCATATTGGGATGATCGAACCCGCCCAAAACCTCTCTCTGCATCTTCAAGCTGCAACACCCTCCTCTGCGACCGAGTTCTTTCAGCTGTAGGCCTCGTTGTAAATCCTGACGCCGGGATGATACTCATCAAGAAAGTGCGTCATGTCTCTAATCATTGCCCTGGAACCGCAAAGATAAAAGTCATAACAACCTGGTTCAAGAGTGATTTTTAGATATTGGGTAACATAGCCTCGATACAAGTTTGGCAACTTTTCACCGGTCTCGTTGTTGCCGGAAATGCATGGGATATATCGAAGGGCAGCGGCAGAGAGCTCCTGTCGATAAAAAAGACCTGACCGGTTCCGGGTTCCATGGATCAGGGTAAATCCCCTAGTCCCTCCGGCCGCCATAGCGACAAAAGGCGCGATTCCCACACCGGTCGCTACAAAATAGACCGGCCGCTCAGTCGGACAAAAGGTCAAATAACCTTTCGCCCTGCTCATCTCAAAAACGCTGCCCGGAGCGATGCTCGCCAGCTTACGGCTCATTTTTCCGCCGGCTATCTGCTTAATGAGAAACCGAAGTTCCATAGCCTCCGGAGGAGAAATGATGGTGTATTCCCGCTCTTCTCCCTGGTAGACGAAAGACACATATTGCCCTGCCAGAAACTGAAAGCCTTGAGGCCTGCTGCAGATTAATTCGAAGGTCTCAGCATTCAACCAAACCCTTCCGAGTACAGAGACTGAATAAAAGGGAGCAGTTAGTGCCACTATTTTTTCCAGGTAATATCGGCTGTTCCCAGTACCTGGTTCAAGTAGCGGGCCAGGACAAAAAGATAATCAGACAGTCGGTTCAGATACACCTGGATAGCAGCTAACTCGCCGCTTGCGACATCAGATTCCTCTATCAGTTCAGTCAGGCGTCGTTCGCAACGCCGGCAGACGGTCCTGGCCACATGGGACCAGGCGGCTACCGGTTGCCCTCCTGGCAGGATGAACTCTTTGAGCACTGGCAACACCTCGGACAAGGCATCGATACGCCCTTCTAAATCTTTTGACACTGAAGCAGGAAGCGCTGTCAGATAGCTCATGGCCGAAGAATCGGGTGTAGTTGCAAGCCAGGCCCCAGCCAAAAAAAGATTGGATTGAATCCCTTTAAAATCATCCTTTATTGCCAGCTCGTCAGCCGGAAGGTACGCGGCCACCGCCCCCAGTACCGAATTAAGTTCATCTAGATCGCCATAGGTCTCAATACGAATATGATGCTTTGGTACACGCTCACCCGAAAAGAGACTTGTTTTCCCCTTATCGCCACCACCTGTGTAAACTTTCATCCGGGTACTCCATTAATTAAATTGATAGATAAGGAATTGCCCACGCTTTCATTGACCAATAAACAATACCGATAACCCAAAATAATAGGGCGGTTAAGCCCACGCGCCCATATCCCCTATAATGCAAGATCCGAGCGAGCTGTTAACACCTGCTCCACCAGCAGGCATCGAAAGATAAGCCAACAAATACCAGAAAAAACGATGTCTATAACTTAAAAAAATACCAATACATTCACACCTCCAGCAATAGTGCAAATACACGCAATAACAGCTCCCTTCATAAACCGTTTCCCTATAATGGTAAATAATTTCCAAAAAACATTCCAGGGAGTATCCAATAACACGACATGGTTGATCGCAAAACTACTCAGACCATCGCCAAAAAAAATCACAACCGATCGGTTGCATTATATATTCTTATTTTAACGTTGAATGCGTGTTTCACTCTGATGAATTTTACATTTTCAATTATTTTTTGCTGTTGACAAAATTGCCAACTTAAAATAGGTAAACGCTAAATTTAATTTATTTAGTTTTAACCTGTTATTCAACTTTCCCCTTGAATGAATCCGATGTTTGGCTTCATCGGTTTTTTTACAACACCAACCCCGACAAGGCTTTTTTATAGGCTTAGGCTGGGTTGATTGAAAAAATGAGGTTGTGTAGAGC
>CAITZN010000393.1 GCA_903896915.1 uncultured bacterium | reverse complement strand
TGACCATCGCCGCAATCAGCCGTGTCGATGAACGCTACCGCAAGACCGCCATGACCCTTGGCGCCAATACCTGGCAAGCTGCCTTAGTGGTGCTGCGCGAGGGCCGGTTCGCAATCGGTGCGGCCGTCATTTCCGCCTTTGGCAGGGTCATTTCCGAGATTGGGATTTCCATGATGCTCGGCGGCAACATCAAAGGCTTTACCCGCACCA
This sequence comes from uncultured bacterium, assembly GCA_903896915.1. GTDB lineage: Bacteria > Desulfobacterota > Desulfobulbia > Desulfobulbales > Desulfobulbaceae > Desulfobulbus. The sequence continues at coordinate 7,230 of CAITZN010000393.1, read as the reverse complement.
TGACCACCGCCATGGCCCTGGAATACGACAAGGGGGCCTTCACGCTGGCTGTGTCACTGGGACTGGTGCTCATGATCATCAGCCTGGTCATCAATATCCTGTTCAATCTCATCCAGGGAAAAGGCAGCCGATGAGCCTCTACACCCTGCACCAGGTCACTAAGCGGTACGCCGATCGAACGGTGCTCGATATTGACCACCTGGATATCGAGGCAGGTGGGATGTATGCCCTGCTCGGTCCCAATGGCGCCGGTAAGACCACGCTGCTCAATATCCTCGCTTTTCTCGAATCACCGACAACCGGCACATTATCCTTTGCCGGAACACTAGCAGGAAATTCACAGGCAGCGATGTTGGCCCTGCGCCGCCAGATAGTGCTGGTGGATCAGCATCCGATCATGTTTTCCACTACGGTTGGTCAGAATATTGAATTCGGCCTGAGGATCAGGAAAATTGAAAAAAAATTACGGCAACGCATGATCGACGAGGCCTTGGAAACAGTGGGACTCCGAGCCTTCAATGGAGCCGCCGCCCATGAGCTCTCTGGCGGCGAGACCCAGCGTCTGGCCCTGGCTCGGGCCCTGGCGCTGACGCCCCGCGTCCTGCTCTGCGATGAACCGACGGCCAGCGTTGATGCAGAAAACCAGGGGATTATCGGCACGTTGCTGCAACAGATCAATGCAACTCGAGGAACTACCATCATCTTCACTACCCACGACCGATTGCAGGCAGCTGCCCTGGCCCAGCATACCCTGGTCTTGGAAAACGGTCGACTGGCTCCCACAACCCACGAAAATAGCTTTGCATGCACCCTAACTTCGGAGGAGAACGGCCACATCAATTGCACGCTGCAAGGCAGGGTGAAAATCTCGCTGACTATGCAGCCACAGGAGCTTCGCCCGCCCGATGGCAGCGGACGGGTTTATATCGATCCCGAAAAAATATCGCTCTCCCGGACTACAGATCAAAAAAAATCGGATCATGATATAATTGGAACGATTATGCTCATCATGGCTGAAGGCGAAAAAATCAGGATAGTCGTTAATATCGGTGTGCTCATGGTAGTGCTTATATCACGAGCGCACTATCAGCAGCAACTTCCCGCCATCGGCGAAACCGTCAACCTCTGCTTTCCATCAAACGCCTTGGTCCTGCGGGGTGCGAACGCCCCACCCTCTTAATCCCCCTTCAAGGTAAACTGCTCAACGCCCCCTGATCCCAAACATCTCATTCTCCCAGAATCTGAAATCGACCAATATTTTTGAGTTGTATATTGATTTTTCAAATGCTAGTTATATAGAAAACCTATAGGACTGGTTAAGTTGGCTGGCGCTGGCCGCGGGCTTCAACCCCGTTGGGCTACCTGTGAAAAGAAGGCCGTTTGGTTCGATTCCAAAACCAGTCTCCATCATTCCCCTCTTACCTATTTCTCCATTCAACCGATGTTCCTGACCAATCAGTTCTGAAATCATGGCAACCAATCGCCCAGACTGGGATTTTGACGACGAGTTCGACGGCGGTGAAGAAACCTGCGGCCGAGTGATCGTCAACCTCTACCTCTATATCCGCAACCAGCAGCCGGGCTACCGGATCTTGGTCATTTCCCGAGATCCTGGAGCGCCGATGGAACTACCGGCATGGTGCCGAATGACCAAAAACGAACTGACCGCAATAAAGCACCCCTATTACCTGATCACCTTAAAACCTCATTTAGTAAGGAGATAGCACATGGCAAACACATTCTGCGTCACTATTACCCATTGCAAGACCGATCCGGATAAAGCCACCCTCGGCTTTGTCGTGGCCAACGCCGCCCAGGGCAGCGAGAAGGAGACTATGGTTTTTCTCAGTTCAGACGGCGTCTACTGCGCTGTCCCCGAGGAAGCCGCCAAGATCGATGAAGGTGCGCCCTTTGCCTCGCTCAAGGATCTGATGGACAAATTCATCAAGGCTGGCGGCAAAATCTATGTCTGCACTCCCTGTATGAAAAAACGCGGTATTGCCGAGACCGATCTCATCAAGGGCGCTACCCCTGCCGGCGGCGCTGCCCTGGTGGAATGGCTGGCCAACGGCTCACCGGCCGTTGCGTACTGAAAACCAACTCAGGAGGATCTCAGCCCATGGTCTTTGATATTAACGCGATCACCCCGGATACGGTTTTTGACGGTGGCGATCTGGACTGCGGTTCCGGCCTGATCCTCCTGATCAGAGAGCAGATGCTCAAAACACCGGTCGACGGCATCCTGGAAATGCGCAGCCGGGAACCGACGGTTGCAGATGATCTGCCGCCTTGGTGCCGGATGTCCGGCCATGCGTACCTGGGCACAACCAGCGGTGACGGCTTCGCCCGCTATTTCGTGAGAAGAGGCCAGGGTGCGCAACAGGATGAGGAAGCATTGCGCAAGGACAAGGAAGAGGCAAAAGACTATGCATGGCGTCTCAGAGCCAGGGCAACCGGTCATCTCAAATCGACCATCTACTCCCGCAACTTTTCCTTCGAGGTTGGCCAGCCCGCAAGTTTCGAGGAACGTGATAAACAGCCGTGCGCCCTCGAATATCTCTTTGGGTCGCTGGCCGGAGCACTGACCACTGCTTTTGCCACGGAGTGCGCCCGGGAGAACCTGGAGGTCGATGACATCGAGATCTCCCTGAGCGGTTCACTCAACAATGTTTTAGCGCATATGGGTCTTGAAGAGGGTGACCCTTCGATAAAAAGCATTGAACTCAAATGCTTTGCCTCCACCTTTGACGACGAAGGAAAAGTTAAGGCCGCCTGGGCCCGGACCGTGCAGCGCTCGCCCTTGGTGGCAACGCTGGCAAAGGCGGTGGACCTGCAAATGAAAATAGCGTTGGTGTGAGTGACATGACTGAACCTAAATCCTTTATTACCACTCAAGTGGGGTCATGGCCCCGCTCCAAAACCATGCTGAAATCCTTGCGAAGCTACCAAAAAGGTACAGTTTCACGCCAGGATTTCAACTTGGTTGCTGAAGATGAGATCCGTCGCACCGTGGCCCTGCAGGAGCAGGCAGGCCTGGATATCGTGGTTGACGGCGAGCATCGGCGGGAAAGCTTCTATGCCTTCATCACTGACAAAGTCGCCGGAACGCAGTTGATGTCGCTTGCGGAGATGCTGGACTTTGTTGAGGATAAGGCCGAGTTTGAGGAAATGCTCAGGACCATGGATATGCCGGCCTCAGCCGTGAAAAATCCGACCTGCATTGGCAAATTGTCGCGACGGGAGCCCCTTGCCCTTGAAGATCTCCATTTCCTGCGTACCCTGACGAAAAAACCGGTCAAGATCACTCTGCCCGGCCCCTACCTGCTGACCCGTTCCATGTGGGTCGGTGCGCTTACCCGCACGGCCTACAATGACCCGAGGGAGATGGCCGACGACATCGTCCGAATACTGCGTGAGGAATTGATCGACCTGCGGGATGCTGGCTGCGATTTCGTCCAGTTCGACGAACCCGTGCTCACCGAGGTGGTCCTCTCGGAGGAGTGTGGCCGCCGCACTTTCATGTGAGCGACCCTGGCTACCCGCCGTGACGCGGGTAAGGAACTGGAATTCGCGGCCGAACTGATCAACCGCATCACTCAAGGGATCGATGGTATCCGCATAGGTGTGCATGTCTGTCGCGGCAACTGGAGCAAACAGGAGGAGGTGTTGCTTACCGGTGATTACGCCCGGCTGCTGCCGGCGCTGGAACGCATGCAGGTGGACCAATTCGTTTTGGAATATGCAACACCTCGGGCAGGCGACATTGAAGTGGTCGGGAGGGCACTGTCTGATAGGGAACTGGGGTTGGGGGTGGTCAATCCCCGCACCGATACTGTGGAACCGGTGGCGGCTATTGTTGCCAAGGCCGAACAGGCTCTTGCCTTCTACCGGCCTGACCAGCTGTTTTTGAATACCGACTGCGGCTTTGGCTGCTTTGCCAGCCGTTCGGTCAACGTGGAGGAAATTGCCTTTCGCAAGTTGTGCGCCATCGTCGAAGCCGCGCGGATTCTGCGAGCGAGGTACGGATAAGCGGGGAGTTTTTTAAACGAGAGCGACGATATTCTCCTGTTCCGCTGCAGCCAGCAGATGGTCAGCAAAGGCTGCGGCAACGGGTGACAACGCCCTATTTTTACGTCGCACCAGGTAGAAAGGTCGCTGACCTGAAATATCCTCCAAGGGAAGGGCCACCAGGGTCCCCCGGAGCACATCCTCTGCAACGGATCGGCGCGAGAGCATGGAAATGCCAATGCCGGCCTTGATTCCCTCCTTGACGGCTTCATTGGAGCCGAGCAAAGCAACATCCTGCAGATCGCTTTCCTTGTATCCCCATGTTTCGAGAATGTGGGCGATGACCTTTCTGGTTCCCGACCCGGGCTCCCGGAGAATAAAAGGTTGGCTGAACAGGTCCCTGACCGTGAGCGGTTGTCCTTTATTCAAAGAGTTGTCTGGATGCGCGACCAAGCTGAGCGTGTCCTGAAAGAGAGCAGTCCACTCAAGTCCTTTCTCATTCCATATTGCCCCGACCAGACCGAGATCATACTCACCTTCCAGCACTTTTTTTGCGATTGCCTGCGATCTATTGATATGAACAACAGTCTTTATTTCAGGAAATTGGCTACGAAATGAGCTGATCAGCTTCGGCAGGATATAGGTCCCGGGGATAGAGCTGGCACCTATGATCGTGTTGCCGCTAAGGTTGCCGTTAAACTCCATTATGGCCTGGAGTGTCTCTTGCCGCAGGCGCAGGATTTTGGTGGCATAGCCATAGAGCAGTCGCCCCACCGGCGTTGGCACGACCTCACGGCCTAGGCGATCAACCAATTTCTGGCCAAGTTCCTCTTCAAGATTGCGGATATGATCGCTCACTGTTGGTTGTGAGAGCCGCACAGCCTCTGCAGCCTTGGTAAAGCTTTTCAGCTCAACAATCTTACAGAATACTTCTAGTTTCCTGATTTCCATTGTCACCGCCGTTTCGTTGAGGATCGTCTCAGGTTTTATTTGGGACTACACACGCTTGCACAACCAGCTTAGAGCAATGGGCAACAGCCTGCAACAACTCAGCATACCCCAAATTCTGTCCGGCAAAGTCAACCGCCACCGGTGGCTGAAAAAGATGTTCCCGTCTGGCTGCAAAGTCGCAAAAGGCCTTGCCGGAAATGAGGATGCCGTTGGCCAACAGGTCATGCACCCGATCAATGGCAATAGTGTTGAACAGTTTCAGGGTGACAAAACCGGATTCAGACGGGATAGCCGTTGCCTTTTCTTCAGGCTGACTGCGCAGGGAGCCGTGCAGCCCCTGGCGCCGGAATATTGCGCCAGCTAGACCCGGCATGGCGGCGGAGAGTGCCAGGGTGGAACCTGCAGACAAAACCCGGTCAAGACTGTCAACGGCACTACCGTTGATGAAGATGGTCTGTAATCTGTTTTCGATATATTCCGGATTGAATCCAGGGAGCGAAAGTAAAAACGGCAATATCTCAACCGGTTGGTCAATGGCACATTGAATACCGTGCTGCAGCAGTGAAGCAAAACCAGCAACAGTTTCTTGCGGCATGGTCAGGAGCAACTTGGGAAGGAGAACAGTAGGAAGCATAGGCAATTAAACATTTGTTAGAAGCATTCAGTTCATGGTCAATATCTTCCTACCATACAAGGGTGAGCAGGAAAACCGAATACAGAGCAGGACACTTTTCCTCTATCCTTTTGACTCCTGCGTTTACCCCATCCAGATTTTGCCAAACAAGCCGAATCGGCAGGAGAGCCGCCTCCCATTACGTTGTTTTCCCTTTATTATTAAGGTATGATGACCCATAAATTTTCTGTAGAAAAATAGCAAGCGGCACATATAGGCAGAAATCCTTACGAAATCACGACGAAAGGAGGCAACCATGAACAGACGACAATTCATCCGAGAGGTCTTCCTCTGGTCGGCCGGAGCGACCCTGACCATTCCCCGCTTCAGCATCCTGCCAGAAGCCTTGGCCGCTGAAAGACCGCAAGCCCTGCTCAGTGTTGCCAAAGGCGAGGATTATGCCGCCCTGGTGGCCCGGGTGCTCAAGCCCCTCGGGGGCATGGCGCAGTTTGTCCGACCAGGAGACCGGGTGGTGATCAAGCCGAACATCGGCTGGGACCGCAACCCGGAACAGGCGGCCAACACCCATCCTCTGGTAGTGAAGGCCGTGGTTGCCCAGGCCCTGGAGGCCGGGGCAAAAAGGGTGCTGGTTTTCGACCGGACCTGCAACGAGCAGCGGCGCTGCTACACCAACAGCGGCATCGAACAAGCCATCTTAGACCTCAATGATCCGCGTGCGGTGATCGAACATATCGACCAGCGCAAATTCGTACCGGTGAACATCACCAAGGGCAAATCGCTGACTAAATGGGAGTTGTACAAGGATGCCCTCGACTGCGACTGCTACATCAACGTGCCGGTGGCCAAGCACCACGGACTCTCCCGACTCACCCTGGGGCTCAAAAACAGCATGGGGGTTATCGGCGGCAATCGGGGGTCGCTGCATCATGACCTGGGGCAAAGTCTAGCCGATTTAGCCACGGTGATCAGGCCGAAACTGACCCTCATCGATGCCACCCGCATCCTTTTACGCAACGGTCCTCAGGGCGGCGATCTCAAGGATGTGAGCAAGACCGACACCCTGATTGCCTCGGCCGATCCGGTAGCTGCCGATGCCTATGCCACCCACGCCCTGTTCGCGCTACAGCCCGATGCCATTGACTCGACTGTGGCTGCCTACAAACTGGGACTGGGGGAAATGGACCTGGAACGAATCCAGGTATTGACAGCCTGATGCGACGCCCCGGCAAGCTCATCTCTCCGTCCGCCTGGAGGCGAATCGGTCAGTCCCTTTTCCTGCTCCTCTTTCTCGTCCTGTTCGTCAAGACTGATTACGCAGGCCAAGATGAACTGGCCTGGGCCGTCAATCTCCTCTTCCGTATTGACCCCTTCCTCGCGGCTGCCGCCATGCTGGCCGCGAAAACCGTGGTTGCGCTCATGCTGCCGGCCCTGGTTACCGTCGGCCTGACCCTTGTATTCGGACGTTTTTTCTGCGGCTGGCTCTGTCCCATGGGGACGCTGATCGATATCAGCCGCCGTCTGCTCGGGCCTCAAGGTGTCGTCTCCGAACCGGGGCAACGCCAATGGAAGTATTACCTGTTGTTTTTCCTCCTTGCCGCCGCCTGCTTCGGCCTGCCCCTGGCCGGTTATCTCGATCC